>NZ_JAMZFY010000004.1 GCF_025457605.1 Haloarcula laminariae
GATGGTGGACTTCGTGTCGGGCGCGTTGTGGTAGACCTTCGCGCCGGTGTCGATGTCCTGCCCTTCGCCGGCCATGGCGATGGTGATATGATTGTCCGTCGCGCCGGGGCCCTTGAGGACGGTCGAGGGGTAGAGCATCGTGGCTTTCGAGCCCATGCTACCCGAGACCCACTCCATCGTTCCCTCCTCCTCACAGATGGCGCGCTTGGTGTTGAGATTGTAGGTGTTTTTCGACCAGTTCTGCACGGTGGAGTACTGGACGTGGGCGTTCTCGCCGACGAACACTTCCACGCCGCCGCTGTGGAGGTTAAACGCCGAGTACTTGGGTGCACTGCAGCCCTCGATGTAGTGGACCTCGGAGTTGTCCTCGGCGATGATGAGCGTGTGCTCGAACTGGCCCATCCCCTCGGAGTTCATGCGGAAGTACGCCTGCACGGGCATGTTGACTGTCGTGTCTTCCGGGATGTAGACGAACGAGCCGCCGGACCAGATGGCGCCGTGGAGCGCGGCGAACTTGTTGTCGCTCGGGGGGACGCACTTCGTCATGAAGTGCTCTTTGACGAGATCTTCGTGCTCCTGGACGGCCTTGTCCATGTCACAGAAGATGACGCCTTTGTCCTCCCAGCGCTCCTGCATATTCTGGTAGACGATTTCGGACTCGTACTGGGCGCCGACGCCCGAGAGCGCGTTCTTCTCGGCTTCCGGGATGCCCAGCTTGTCGAAGGTGTCCTGAATCTCCTCGGGGAGGTCTTCCCAGTTTTCGGCGCCGCCACGGGTCTCGATGTCCGGGCGGATGTAGGGGACGATGTCGGCGATATCGACTTCCGAGAGGTCCGGCGCGCCGGGCCAGCCGGTCGGCATCGGCATCTCCTGGAACTGCTCTAGAGCGCGCAGTCGGCGCTGGAGCATCCATTCGGGCTCGTCCTTGTCTTCGGAGATGATTCGGACGGTCTCCTCGGTGAGGCCCTTCTCGGTCTGGAAGGCGGACTTTTCCTCCTTCTTGAACTCAAAGCGGGCTTCGGTGTCGGTCTCTTTGAGATGGTCCTGATCTGAGCTCATGTATCAGATATTGAAGCGAGGGGTTAAAAATTTCTAGGTGAATTAGAGGTATTATTTTGTCTGTATCGTATACTATTTTTTAAACCGAAAATATTTTTCTGTCCTCGAAATATGGGTTGGTATGGGAAAGACAGACAATTGCACCCGGGGATTGCCCCAGCTACCGGGAGCCGTAGTCTTTCCCAACTCCTATCAGAGTGGCACAGAGGACCGGCGACCCGGCTTCTCTGTGTGACTCTCTACAGGGAGATGAAAAATGAGCTTATTAAAGCAAGCAAGATACACTAAATGAAACAAAATGCCCTATTCGTTTGATACCACTTACAAAAATTTAGACTCGAACCTCTATTCGAGAGTAACGCCCAAAAGTATCGCTAACCCCGAGATTTTGCTTCTCAATGACGGGCTATGTGCTGATCTTGGATTGGATACAGCAGAGCTCAATGCTAAAATTCTAGCAGGCCAAGATCTCTTGGAAGAGCCAATCGCCCAAGCATATGCAGGCCACCAGTATGGAAGTTTTACAGTTCTGGGCGATGGGAGAGCGATGATACTCGGCGAACATGTGCACGATGGTAAGAGATACGATATTCAACTGAAAGGGTCTGGTCGAACGCCGTACTCCGGAAGAGGCGATGGCGACGCGACTGTCAGCTCGATGCTCAGAGAGTATCTGTATTCGTATGCGATGCAGAATCTAAACATTAAGACGTCGAGAAGTCTGGCAGTCGTCGAAACTGACGAACCAGTCGAACGACGACGGACAGAACCTGGGGCCATCCTTGTCCGAGTGATGAATAGTCACATTCGATATGGGACCTTCCAGTATGTTGCAGGCCAAGCATCCGACGAACTACAGCGATTCACTGACTATGTTATCGACAGGCACTACCCGCAGCTAAATGCGAAAGATCGCACGTATCTAGAGTTCTTCGATGCAGTCATGCAGTCATCGATTGAGATGGTTGTGGACTGGCTGCGTGTCGGATTCATCCATGGGGTCATGAATACAGACAACATGAGTGTCGATGGAGAAACATTTGATTACGGACCCTGTGCGTTCATGAATTATTATGATGAGGAGACGGTCTTCAGCTCGATCGACAAGCACGGCCGATATGCATTCGGCAACCAGCGACCCATCTTGCGGTGGAATCTTGAACGGTTTGCAGAGGCACTCCAACCGCTGTGTACGCAATCAGCGCTCACATATGATGAACTCGAAGGCAAACTGGACGAATTTGAGAATCGGTTTGATGCGCAATACTACACGATGATGCGGAAGAAACTGGGAATCAACTCAGATGGTGAGGACGAGCTCGTCGATGAATTCATAGAGTGGCTTCGCAAATCGAACGCAGACTATACCAATACCTTCCTAGAATTAGAGACGCCTGGTACGTTTAATGACCCCGTGTTTGCAACTGCAGAGTTCGAACAGTTGAAGAATAAGTTGGCTGCTGTCGGTCTAGATAAAGAGTTGATGCAGGAAGCCAATCCGAGGTATATCCCCCGCAACTACCTGGTCGAAAAGGCACTGGATGCGTATCTCGAAACTGAGAGTCTATCGAAATTCAAGGGGCTATTGACCGTGTTGGAAAACCCCTATACATCGAAGGAGATGGGTTCACAATTCCAGCAACCACCGCCACGAGAATTCGATTCAGAGTATACAACGTACTGTAATACTTAAGCGGATATTAGCAAAATGAGCATAGTCATCAATATTAGCAGCGTCAGTCGTCCTTTGGCTCACCGCCATCGGACACGTCCGATGAGGTTCGCCTCGCTTCGCTCGGCTCACCTCCGTCGGTCAACGTGGACTCCTCCTCGTCCTCGCCGCCGTCGGTGATAGCCGTCTCCAGCTTGCGGTCGAACCAGGTCCACTCCTTGTCGAGCATCCCGTCGCGTTCGAGGTTCCACGGATCGCCGTCCTCGATTTTTGGCCCCTCCAACCAGGACTGGAGAAGGTTCCAGACGAAAATAAGCTGGCCGACCAGTAGGATGAATGCGCCGGCAGTGGCCAGTTGGTGGAACGTCGAGACCTGTGCCAGCGGCGCGATAGCGCCGTCAAGCTGGTAAGTCGCGTACCGGCGAGGCATACCCAGGTAACCGAGTGCCAGCATCGCGAAGAACGTGAGGTTAGTCCCGATCATCGAGAG
Source organism: Haloarcula laminariae (assembly GCF_025457605.1). Classification (NCBI taxonomy): domain Archaea; kingdom Methanobacteriati; phylum Methanobacteriota; class Halobacteria; order Halobacteriales; family Haloarculaceae; genus Haloarcula; species Haloarcula laminariae. The sequence goes on from NZ_JAMZFY010000004.1 coordinate 3,222, forward strand.
CCAGAAGTGGGCTTTGCCGAGCTTGCGCTGGTACATCCGGCCGGTAAAGACGGGAAACCAGTAGTAGATGCCCGCAAAGACACCAAAAGCGATAGCGCCCATTAGGACATAGTGGAAGTGGCCGACAACGTAGTAGGTGTCGTGCAGAATCAGGTCGATGGGTATCGAGGCGAGGAAAACGCCAGTGACGCCGCCGATGATGAAGTTTGAGATGAAGCCAATGCAGAACAGCATTGGCGTGGCCAGTCGAAGGCGACCGTTCCACATCGTCGTAATCCAGTTGAACGTCTTGACCGCGCTGGGTATCGAGATAGCTATCGAGACAGCCATAAAGGAGGCCCGCAGGCGTGGGTCCATCCCCGTTGAGAACATATGGTGGGCCCACACGCCAAAGGAAAGCACGCCTATAGCCAGCGTGGAGTAGACGACGAACTTGAAGCCGAACAGCTCCCGACTGGAGAATTTCGGCAAGATGAGGGAGACGAGCCCCATCGGCGGCAGCACGAGGATGTACACCTCGGGGTGGCCGAAGAACCAGAACAGGTGCTGCCACAGGAGCGGACCACCGCCCTCGACGGCGAAGAACGTCGTCCCGAGGTTGCGATCCATCAGGAGCATAACGATGGCGCTGCCCAGCAGCGGGAATGAAAAGAGGATGAGCCCCGACTGAGTGAGGACAGTCCACGAGAAGATGTCGAGGTTCGCCCAGTTGACGTCCTCACCCCGCTCGGTGAAGACGGTCACGATGAAGTTGATGGCACCCATCGTCGTCGCGACACCGGAGAGGTGCAGGCCCAGCAACATCAGGTCCACGCCGGGGTTAGTCTGCTCGACAGACAGCGGCGTGTACATCGTCCACGCGGTCTGGGCCGGTTCGATCATATTCTCAGTGACAGGGGCGAGGAAAAAGCCGGCCCAGATGAGGAGGGCGGCGGGCGGAAGCAGCCAGAAGGCGATTGCGTTGATACGCGGGAACGCCATGTCGTCGGCTCCGATTAGCAGCGGGATGAAGTAGTTCGCGAAGGCCGCGATGATGGGTGTCCCGAAGAGGAACAGCATCGTGATACCGTGACTCGTTAGGATAGAGTTGTACGCGTTCGTTCCCAGAATCGCCCCGCCAGGGACGATGAGCTGGATGCGAATGAGCATCGCCATGATCCCCCCGACGGCGAAGGCGATGATGGCGTACAATCCGTACAGTAAGCCGATGTCTTTGTGATCAACGGTCGTTAGCCAGCGAATTAGCCCAGTGGGTTTCTCCCGGTTGAGGACGACAGAATCTTCACCGGTCGCTGTTCCACCGCCGGCCAGTGGCGTGTATGACCGCCAGTTCTCGATACGCGTGAGTACTGCGGTGATGCCGACGAGGAGGACGGCCATCAGCCCTGTCAGCACTAGATCTCCTGCAGCCATTATACGAGAAAAAGCACCTCGAACTGGATTGTTGTGTAGGTTATCCGTATAACGTATTTATATGGGGTTGCGAAAATTTTGTACGGTTCTGGCCCTTCCGAACGTGACCACCGACTTCAAAAACCACACTTGACGTGAGATAACTCATAGTATTTCCTGCCCACCACAATCGGTCAACAACATCGTTAGGACTGCCAGGACCTGTTCGGCCGCTTCCCTGAGACGACAGCGGAAATCACCACCTTACTTGTCTGACCACGCTAACATTGTGACAATCTCGGCCGCCAGCACAGTAACATAAGTTACCGTCACGTATCGGAAAATAGGTTCGCAGCTAGATGATAAAATGCCACGTTGAAACCAGTGACCGATATTAAAGCCGACATACGGGTCGAGCATCCCGACATAGTGTGTACGAAGTCAGTCATGTACGACCAAAGTTCGAAAGTGATGTCGGTCTCAGAGGCGGGAACTGACCCAACATCTAGAACCTTCTATTACTACATCGAATCGTCCGACTTCCACCGACTCGAAGAGGGATTACGGAAGGATAATACCGTTGCTGAATTCGAACGGGTCATCGAAACCAGAGATCAGGAGGCGATATATTGCGTCGAATACAGTGGCGAAGGGATACTTCTCTCACCGGTGATTTCGGACGCGAACGGTGTTATCCTCGATAAGGAAAATAATGGAAGCGCTTGGCTGTTCACAATCTGGCTGACAGAACGAGCAGACCTGCATCATATCTGGGACTACGCCCAAGAGAACGACATTGACATCGAGTTACTTCGCGTGAACGAATACGCGAGTTTAGGAAATACGGACACTGGGTTGACCGATAGTCAACGGGAAGCACTCCTCGTCGCACTCGAAACAGGGTATTTCGAAGAACCACGGAGCGCAACACTCGACGAAGTCGCCGCTGAGCTGGATATCTCGCAACCTGCAGCAGGTGGTCTCCTCCGACGTGGCGTCAGGCGACTCATCATATCGTCCCTGCTAGCTGAGAGCAAAGCGCCAGAGTAACTACGAATCTGACGCCAGTATACTGTAAGGCTTGACGACCGGGTTCTTTAGCGCTGACTATGCGCCCTGTATCTTGCACGGCTACTGGAATATCTCTTGAAGCTGGCACAATCGCTGCAGCCCGTGCACAAATCCTCTGAGTTGCTGGGCCGGCCGAAAAATCCGAAATTAACTCTTTAGGAGCTATCCGCTGGCTCCGTGTCTGTGTAGTCAATTTCTGCTCATACGTCTCACGCTAATCAGAGTTGACATCTCTCTCGAAGAAACTGGTCGTGCTTCTCGCATGAATCACCAACTGCACGCGTGAAGAAGAACTGATGTCGGATTATTAATATCAGTCGACACCAGACATAGAGTATGCGAGTCGCGGCAGTCGGAATTGGTGGTGCTGGGGGTCGGATTGTCGATCGACTGTGGCGAGACAATGAGCAGCGTGAGACGACGTATCTCGGCGCGGCCTGTGCCGTCGACACGGATACCCAAGCGCTCGAGGAACTCAATGTTCTCCCAGAAGACCAGCGGCATAGCTTCGGACTCCTCGAAACAGATGGGAACGGGACAGACAGGGATCGGACGAACGGCATCGCCGCCATCGAAGATGAACGGCTCGAAGTACGGCGGGCGATTGATCCACTGGTGACCAGCGATGTCGACGCTATCGTCCTCGTGGCCGGGCTGGCAGGAGGGACAGGAGGTGGAGCCACCGCGTACATCGCCGACGCGCTCGAAGAGATTTACGCGATTCCAATCTACTGTGTGTCCGTGTTACCTGCCGGGTGGGACGCCGAAGCAGCCGTGAATGCGATGCAAGCACTCCGGACGCTGGAGGCAACTGTTGACGCGCAGATTCTGTTCGACAACGAAGCCTGGCTCCCCAGCGGGCAGACAGTTGATGAAGCTGCCGAGTCACTGAATGAGACAGTTGTGACTCGACTCGGGGCACTATTTGCGGCAGGTGAGACCACGGAGTCCGAATCTGTCGGCCAGAGTGTCGTCGATGCCAGTGAAATAATTAACACCCTCTCAGACGCGGATTTCGCAACGCTTGGCTACGCCAGTCAGGAACTGGAAACGGGTGAGGATACCGGTAAAGGCACTGTCATCGATCGAATTCGGAATCAGTTTTTCACCGACGAATCTGACGATATTGATGAAATTGAAGCATACGATGCCGTCGAGACGACACTTCGCAGGGCAGTGCGTGGTAAACTGACGGCCGAATGTACGCTGGACTCGGCTGATAGTGCCCTGACCGTGTTTGCCGGGCCACCCGCGTGGTTGCTTCGGGATGCGGTTACCGATGGCCAGCAGTGGCTCGCGGACGAACTGCAGTCACCGGAGATACGGAGCGGTGATATGCCGACACCGAGCCAGTCCAAGTTGTCAGTACTCGTCTTGTTCAGTGGCATCACAGAACTGCCGCGGTTAGCAGAGCTCGAAACACTGGTCGAAGAAGCGGATTGAGATAGATTGCTGAAGATTATCTCGCTAACAGGATTAGCGCACTGGATTCTATCCCTCTGCGAGGTACGGTTCAATATCTTGGAAGAAGTCACGAAGGCGGCTCTCAAACCCCTCAGAAGGATTAAAAGCCGTTTTTACATCGTCTGGCTGTCCGCTTTTGTCCTTCTTTCCCAGCTCCAGGAGATAGCTGTTGTCGGGAGTTGAGACAACCTTCAACCAAGCTGTTACCGGAGCATCGTATGCTTTCGGCCATCGAACAGCGAGGTCCTGCCATTCGCCCTTGGTTTGGTCTTCCTCAAGTGCTGCCGTGATGACTGTATGCACGTTCTCGAGACTATCGAGATCACCCTCATTGAGCGGGACATGGACAAAATCCGGGCGCTCCCCCTTCTTTCCCTTACTCAATTTCAGATGGAACCCCCCAGCAGGAGCTTCGACAAATTGCAGCGACCGGTTTGTCGGCTGGTGAGGTTTGCTCAACCATATGTGCTGGTGTGTCGTCCATGACCGGTTTGAACGCTGGCGTTGCCCTCGTTCGAATGCTTCGCGAAGCGACGATCGGTGTTCCTCCAGATAATCAGGGGGAAGTGGGACGTCCATCTCGAGAGACGGCGTCGACTCCGAAGCTGGCCAAGAAAGACCGTCGTATCCCCGGAGCTGAGGGAGCGCATTGGGCCACACAGGCTGGATATGGTCTATCGTTACGTCGTAGTCGGAATAGTGCTGTTTGGACAACCAGAGGACGCTGTACCCTTCCTCATAGTAATCCTGATCAGTCGCGAAGAGGTCTTTCGAGTTGTTTTTGTGCTGAACCTCAACAGCGATGCCCTGCCCGAGCGGCTGCTGCGGAGCTGGAAATGTCACGAGAATATCTGCCCGACGAGTACCAATTGACTCCTCGACAGCGATGGATGCCTCGGGATATTCTGCTACGAGTTTCGAGTACGCAATGGACTTCATTCGGAGGTGGGGAATCGATTCCCCACCACAGTCATCGTTGAGTTGATGACGGAAATGACGAGCAACAAATCCACTCTTTCTGTGATGGCCCTCCACGACACTCATATCGTCATCACAGACGGGACACACAAGCGAATCAGTGGCGCTCGCTTCGTGGGGGAGGATACGTTCGGACCCTCGAGTCGCGGTGAAAGGCATATCGTGAGTATGGACCTATCAGTTAGATATCAGGCCAATGTTATCAGTATTGCTGCCTGAATCAAAACACGAATTTTTGGGTCCTCAGGGAGAGTCTCGAATAGATCTCACTCCAAACGAGGGGTGTCTTCGGTTAGCGCTCAATTTCTACATCTGTACCGAGACTAATTCTGTTCGTTGTTCCGATACCGTTCCGGCGGGTAGAATACGATTTGAACAGCCGTGCCGAGACTGTACCAGGACTTCGGGAGGATCGAGACTTCCAGGCCCCACTCGGCAGCGAACTCGAAGACGTCGAACCAGAGGTTATGCGGCGGCTCTTTGGAATCCAACCGCTCGATGTTCCCCGGATAGACGTGCATCGAATACAGCGCGGGATCTCCATCGTCGAGCCAGAGTGTTGAATGGTCGTCTGCTGGCGGGCTGTGAGGCGGCCCAGTCGGGTCACTGTCGGCTTCCAGCGGTGAGTGGGGGCACTCCTCATCGCCCGTGATGAGCCGGCGTATGCAGGCTTGCTCGGCAGGCTCGTCGAGGTCGAACGCTTGGGCGAAGGCATCGCGTTGAAACTCGCCCATGATTGCGCCGAGCGCCCGCCAGATGTCGTCCCACGCCGGGTCGCCCGGGTCGTGGTCCAGATAGTCGTGGACGGCCTCGCGCAGCTGGCGGTACTCATTCCACGCCGGGACTGGTTCGTTCGGACCCGGCGTCGGCAAGGTCTCGTCTTTATGATTCATATTCGATATCACCTGTAGATTCTCGATATATCTGATAGCTAGATTGAGACATACTCCTCTCGCGCACAGGGATTGCAGAGGACACCTTCGCCATCAACAGGCTCCATTGCAGAAAACGTCACAGCAGGCGGCTCACGGCCACACGAAGGGCATGTGATCTCACCCTCTTCGTGCGAGTCGTTGAGCAATGTCGGAATGTTATCTCGGTAGACCTCGGGGTAGCTCTTGCTGTCTTCGTTGATATCCCAGTCCTGGGTGTACGTGCTGATGACCGAGTCATCTGTGTCTCCTCGGAGCCCTTGTACGTACTCTTTTGCTGAACCGAGGGGCACCTCGCCATCGTCGATCCGTCCCCGTAATTGCGTGGTGAACCAGTGTCGGCACCAATGCGGCGTCACCCCCCCATCATCCACGTCCCAACCGTGTTCCTCTGCAACAGCGACAATTCTACGCCATACTCCGTGACATCCCATCCTGTCTCCTATTTCTGTGTTGCTCTTCCCGTACCCGAACACTTTGACAATCGGATTGGCTGGCGACTTTGAATTCGGAGCCAGCCCGAGATACCACTCAAACAGGTCAACTGTCTCTACATCGAGTGGGATTTGACGATACGACTTCGGCTTATTTCCGTGTTCCCGCACTTCACCGTTGACCGTATCGCCCTCACATATTGCTGAATCGATGTAGAGTGTGTTCGGTTTGTCTCGTATTTCTGGCCGTGGGGCATCTAGGGCTTCCGAAATCGGTCGGTCAAGATTTACGTCACGCTCGTCGAGATTCACTAGTTCCGAGCATCGTAATCCGGTCTTCAGCAGCACAACGAACGCGAATAGTGTGACTGGATGACCGATATCAAAGATCGCCCGGCGGAGAGAGTCAAGAGGGACTTCGAGTTTGTTCGTCGAATCGTCGTAACTGAATGGGTCGGTATCAAGTGCGTCCTGAAATGGGCTCCCCCCTCTGACCTCTGGCGTTTGTTTCAGATCATCTACCATCTTGCTTAGAGCACTCACGGATTTCTCAGCGGTGCTCTCTTTGATATCTCTCGCCCGTAAAAACTCACACCATTCTAGGGCTTCCTGTTTAGTTATATCAGATAGCGTGTAGCCTTCCGCTTCGAGAAAATCCTGTAAGTTGCTCCAGCCACTCCTGTAGTCCCTCTTTGAGCTCGGTTCGAGTTCTTTTCCCCGAAAATGAAGATAGTACTCAAGCAAGGATTCGTCGTCGCGCCGGGGCCGAGTGTCAGAGTCGAACTCTATCGTCATTTGTAGATTTTGAATCCGTCTCGATGTATCGCCGGGTCGTCTGCGACGATATCCATCATCTCATCCCGGAGAATTTGCTCCCAGAACTCGTCGGTCATATCGACAGCATTGTCGGCTCCTTCAGGTACTAGTTGTCGGATAGTGACTGGCGAAAAGTCTTCGTTTGTCTCAGATGCCGTTACGTGTCGAGGGTCGTTGTCTACAGCCGACATCATACCCAGTTTCAGGAAACATCGTGCAGCTTCCGAATCGTAAGGGAAGTTGTACTTTTCTTTCAACTTATCGAACATTTCTCCGTCTGGCTCTGGCAACCTCGTCCCAATCTCGTCGTCCTGTTCCGGGAGAGTAATTTTGACAGGTCTGACCATACTCAGTATTACTGATTGTCACAATAAAAGTTTTTACCATTGAAACAAGAATAAGTATAGAATATTGTTTCAATATGAGGATTAAAAGTACGTAAGCAAGATGTTTGTTATCTAGTAAGTATTAGAATACCAAAACGCAAGACGGGAGATAGTTGTGTTTGTTCTTCTATACAATATGCTCCAGATTATCTTGGTTATCTGCTTCATCGTCGAACCGGTTGGCGAGTCGATTGCTCATATCGTTCTGCTTCTCGTCACGCTTGTCACTCATACCATCTCACCTCGATTCTCGATGAGATGATCAGCCAATTGGAGGAGTTCATCCTCTTGATCACACTCCTCGTCACTGCCGAAGATTGAGACCCCGTCGTTGAACGCCCGCTTCACCGCAGCTCGATTCCGGAACTCATAGATTGGGATATAATCGCCGAAAGTATCGTCGAACCACTCCAACATTGATTTCTGTTCTCCGTCAAGCGGGTAGTCAATATTCGAAACGACAATGGCCTGTTCGGTAATTGTCGTCTCGTCGAAGTTCTCTTCCAGCGTATCAATCTGGTTGAAGAGGATATCGAGGGCCCGGATACTGGTGTCCTCTGCTTCAGCCGGGATGACGATATTCTCGCAGGCGAGCAGCGCGTTGTCAGTGAGGTGACCCAGAGACGGCGGACAGTCCATGATAACGAAGTCATAGCCTTCGACATCAGCCAAGAGCTGTGAAACACGCTCTCGCCCTCGCATTGCCGAAACCAATTCTTGTTCAAGTTGGAACATATCGATGTTCGCCGGAACGATATCAAACTCGTCATGAGTGAGAATGAGATCCCCAACATCGTGACTGCCCGGCTGTTTCAGTGCCGTGTATTGATTGGGGGCATCGGCAGTATAGGCATCGTCAAAGCCAACCCCCATCGTGAGGTAGCCTTGTGGATCAGCATCCCAGAGGAGCACACGCTGGCCTCGGGCCGCTAGCGCCCCAGCGATGTTGATCGCGTCGGTTGTTTTGGCGACTCCACCCTTCTGATTCGAGATTGCGATACGTGTCGGGGAACGGATATCTGGCTTATCTGGCATATCTGGAAATCCCAGCTTATCCAGATAATCTGGGTGAATTGTCTTAACTCTGCGTCAGACGAGTAGCTGACATGCCTATAGCAGTAGATGGTTTATCGACTGTGCCCGCCTCGCGTCCACATGGTGAACTAATACACCCCCAGAAGCGTAGAATGGTACTATACCAAAGCACTATACTTCTTTATGCTGTTGGTGTAGATATGACCGACGAACCCCACCCGGCCGAGTTTGAAGACATCAATGAGGCAGTCAGTGACGAGTGGAAATCGGAAACAACTCCCTACGAGCGGGTTCGTCACGTTATCGCGCACACGTACTCGGCAGTATCGGCTGAGACTGTTGCTGAAGACGCACAGACCTCACCGAAAACAGCGCGAAAACACTTGAACCTACTCGCAGATGAGGGATTCGTCGTTACCGCAACCGGAGAACATGGTGGGACAATATATCGGCGGTCGCCAGAATCGCTCGTCGTTGAGCAGGCCGCAGATATCCTCGAACACGTTTCGACTGACGAGCTCAGCACACGTATCGCAGAGATGCGTGAACAACTCAATGACTTTCGGGCAGAACACGGCGTCGACTCACCCGAGGAGCTGTCGATCAAGCAGACAAATCAGACATTGTCAGAGGCTGGATCTAATCAATCTGAAATCGACAGTGAGACCCTCCAAGAGTGGCAAACGACGCGTCGAAATCTTGCCTTTGCGAACGCTGCACTCTCGATCGCGAACGCCGAGCGATTTGTCGACGGTGACTCACGAACAACTGACGATGGTGTCCCCGTCTAAGAGATGGGAGAGAGCAACGAGACAGACGAACTCCACTCGTTACGGGGCTCGATCGACCGGCCAGCTCTGCTCACGGTCCGTGACATCATCGAGAGAGAAGAGCCGCTCGCAGCGCCATCGCTTGATGACTATCTCAATCCGACAGTCCTCGAGGTCCCACTCGATGACGGCCTCTGTGAGGCCGAATCTGCACGAATTGACGTTCAGTGGACGACTCGATCAGACTACAAATTTCACTATACGGACGCTGACGGCGTGAACTTCCGCTGGGGCAGCCATCCACATGGCGGGGATTACATCAACGTTCCAGGACTCGAGCACTATCACCCGCCCCCTGAAGCCACCTCTGACCCAGATGATGTTGAAGAATCTTGCATCAAGCAATCTGTCGAAGCACTCGTTACCCGTGCTGTTCTCAAACTCTGGCGTGTTGCCTATCACGCAGACTCTTATGAGCCGTTGAATGCCGCAACAAACCCGCCGTGAGGTTCTATCTTGTTTCAGCGGGACACCCCTTTTGCAGAGTGTAAATGGACAAGGGGACCACCCCTTTTGCAGAGTGTAAATGTTCGTTTTCAGTCGGTAGACGACTTCTATCGCAGGAATTGTTCCGCATTAGCGAAGGGGTCGTCGACTAGGCAATACCGTACAGCTCGGGCCGATCTCGAACGGCCGTCCGAACAGTCTTTCTGGCACAGGCAAGTTCCTTCGCCGCTTCTCGTTGACTCATTTCGTCACGGGCGACACGTTCGAGGATTTCACAGACGCGATGATAGTCGCCGGCCTCAGCTAGTTCGCCGTTGTCTTTTTCGAAGCCGATGGGTGCGGGGCCGTGGTTGTACTCATCGCTTTCCTGACGGGCGGCGATGCCCTGCCGGATGTTCTGGCGTTTGATTTTCGCGTCCAGTTCGGCGAAGACGCCCAGCATCTGGAACAACGCCCGCTGGTAGGGATCTTCATCTTCCTCGTCGGGCCGCAAGACCATTCGTTCGGACACGATATGCACGGCGACACCGGCCTCACGTAGCCGTTGTACGGTTCGTTCAAGATCAGAGATACTGCGGGCCACGCGAGACACTTCATGCACGACGACGGCGTCGAGGCGGCCGTCCTCGGCGTCAGAAATCAATTCCTGGTAGCCCGACCGTTCGACATCAGTCCCGGTAGACTTGTCGCGATACACTTCGATGGCGGGGGGTTCGACACCGAGTTCGTCGACTGCGTAGTCGTGGGTGGCTTGGAGTTGCCGGTTGAGGTTTTGGTCGGTCGTCGAGACACGAACGTAGGTAGCGACGGCCATGTATTCTCCCATACCCGGTCTATGTTTAAAGAATTGCATTAACTCCCATCTGGGAGAGGACTACAGTTCTGTCCCATAATCAATCCAACCAGTTTCAAGTTCGTCGAGGCGCTTCGTTTCTGTCGTCGGATCCACGAACTGTATTCTTGACCGTCCCCAAAGATAATTTATCAGGAAGAGAGGATATACAGTATGTATGAGATTGACTCGGTATATGATAAGATCGGTGCTGACCGTCCTGAAAAATTGGCCGGTGGGATGGCTGTGTGGACGTTGATTGATCGGATAGATACGTCCGATATCCTACACTGTCTGAATCCCGCGACAAACGATTCCCGAGGCCTACGCATACATCCAGCCGGATACCCCGATACAATCAACGACCACTCGATATATTCTGAATCGGGTGGTCTGAATCAAGAAGTCTCAGATATTCCGGTCCGAGTGATACTCAAAGACGATCACGGAGGACATCTTGAAGGGTGGATACGAACGTGGACGACTAACCCCAAGGAACTGCGAGAGAACTCACTGTTCCAAGATCACACACGAGAAGAGGAAATCGAGTGGGACGGCACAAAGCAGACCATCTCTCCTGAACGAATCAAACAACGCAGTAGTATATTCAATGAAGACGATGTTCGCGGTTCGCGGAATGATTTAATCAAATAGCTCTAAAGTAAACGTCCATACCCTAAGAGGCTATTACGATTAGTCTAGGAACCGTAACTACGCTACCCTATCAAGAGCCACTAATCCCGTATTGTACGGTATAGGCCCTGATAGACGGATAATCTATTACGACTTTTCGGATAAGTCGTAATACGAGTTTCGTAGGGAATTGACCACTCAGCGAATATTTCATTACACTGTGCACGCCACACGGCACATTTTTGTACGATGAGAAGCTATTACTGTTCAGTAACAAGCGTAAGAGGCCTGCTTCATGTGGAGTACTTCGAGTTATCCACAGACAGACCCTCTAAAAAAGGAACTCAGCAATGGCAAAATTCCAGCCGAAACCCGAGCCAGAAGAGCGAGACGAGCCAGTAGCGGCTGTTCTTGCTGAGATGACTGGTCGCCCTCAATCTGATTTCGAGCTTGACGGTGAATACGACTATCCGGATTTAGATGAGCTCGAATCCGTGCCGGAAGACGAGTGGTAGTTACGACCGGAAAAGACCGTCCGAAATATCATTCCGCTTCTCGTAGTTGATTAGAAGCTTCTCTGCTCGGCTCAAAAGATAGTTTTCACAGAAGGTCGGACAATCTCCGAGTAGGACTGGTCCGAACCCACGCCGCACGTCGTATTTCGAGCCATCTGGATTGAGTAAATCTAGATGCAACCCCTCTTCCGTCACGTCATGACCATCTGGCGCCTGTGGGTTATGATCAAATCTCGCAATGGCACACCAACTGTCTGGGCCTGTGTCAACCAGTTGGTGATTGTATTCAAGCTGTATCAAAAACTCTGAAACTTCTCCATCTGATGTGACAAGATGAAAACGCAGTCGGAGGTGTGACAGGCCAGCCGACTTGATATAGTCCTTTTCAGCCACTGTTATCAAATCCATTGCCCTGAGGGGCCTAAAGGTTCCCGCACGCGCGTGCGTGCGCTAATCAGCGGTATTGGCGATCTATTTCGACGTCAACGATCTATTCCAACGCTTTATTCGGAAAGCCGTTACTGTGCGAACGTCGGGGTTTACTCCAAACTACGACGTTCGCCGGACTCCGTGACACATCTCGAAGAATGAATATATTACAGTACGTCAGACAAAGCCACAAAATATTAGCGGTAGTATGTTTCGCTGCAATTGGAGCATATTATTGGTGGTGCTGAAATGTCTATATGTGAGTCGTCTTCTGGTCCTACAGTACTATGACCACTGTCTGGTTCTATAGTATCGATGTGCGCTTTGTCGTTTGGGTCGATTTGCTTATGATTTGGTCTTGAGTTTTCTTGACCACATTCGGGACATACTGGCATATACGCTATTTCATCCCCGACACATTTCATACCCAGTCGTCGTCAAACGGCATATTGGACAAGTCGTCAATTGACTCAAAGACTAAATGGACTGCCGTAATTCTACCAGACGGCGACAAGATACCGATGGCCGGAGAACGCGTGCAGGCTACCGAAGCGACGAACGAGACGGAGACTGACAACGAGGTGGATGAGGATCCGGAACTGGTCCCGTCCGCACAGCAGTTGCGCGACCACCAGCCCGACGCCTACACGACGGGATATGATCCGTTCGGAGAGACACGGATTGGGGTCGGGACGGCGAACGGGAACATCGAGCGACTCATCCGACTGAACGAGGGTCGTCACCACAGCGACGGCGATCACAGCACTCGCGAGGCCGCACGCGATAAGAAACGCATCACTGGATCACTCTGTTCGACCCTCGACGTTCCTACCTACCAGCAACGGCGGGCCGTCGCTGCGATGAGCCAGATGAACCTCGACCGTTTCGGGCAGCAAAAACGGATCGAGAAGGTTGCCCTCTGTACGATCGGGATTGTCGTCAATCGTGAGCGGAGACGTTACTTTTTGCAAGGAAATGACCCGACAGAGGTGGATCTATCGGAGGCGAGCCAGCAGGATTTTCCGGATCGCTTCAGCCAAAATTCGGATTTCAACGATCTCTGCACCCTGCATGGCGTCTCCGATGATGATCATTACAGCGTGACCCAACTCGTCAAAGCGGAACTCAAACGAATCGGATACTTCGAGCGGGAGAACCAGCCACTGCAGTAGGCTGCCTGTTGATCTTTGCCGGTAGAGCATCTCTGACGATCATACGCAGTCTTTTAAGTACTTCTTGCGACAATATGCGTAATTGAGGCGGTTCGGTCAGTGAGGTTCCCCGAATGGGGAAGCCGCTGGCCGGCCCTTATCGCGGCCGAATTTGGCCACCTCGAAGTCATAAGACTTCAACAAGACTGTCCATTTCGAGCTTTGGCTCTCGGGAAACAGTACGCTCGCGCGAAGGAAGCCCTTAGCAGGGTTTCCAGCGAGGGCTCATCCTCCGAAGTCTTTCATCGAGGGGTCACCAACTGTCCGCAGACCGTTCTTATGAACACGCGCGCTAATTCCCGCGCGATGTATTCGAAGTCTTCGACAGTCGGTACTCAGCACTGTCCTCATTGTGAAGAGTTGTGACTGACTCGACGACCAGTAGTCGTCGATAGCGGCTGTTCTCTCGGAATTTGCGTCCCACGCCCAGTGGCGACGCTGTCCAGCGATGCCGCGATATCTGGCTGAGTACCGCCGTCGGCAGACAGGGAATCAACACTGTACAATGTTCGATCACTACACGCACGACGAGTCATACGTCCCGCCCATCAACCGCCCACACGCACCTGAGATGTGGGAAGCACGCACGCCCGCAGAGATCTCTCTCGAAGAGGGATGGAAGGCGGCGATCCCCGTTCGTGCCCCCGAGTGCAACGCACGGTTCACGCGTCTGTACCCGCCCTACAACGTGCTGTTCGTCGTCCGAGGTGGTCTGCTTCGGACGGAGCTCATCAACGACGGCCGCATCGACACGGAAGGACTCTCGGTCTGTTCGGCATGCGACGAACTCTACGACCCGCTCCGAGCGAGCAGGACCTGTCCCTGGTGCGATGCCGTGCTCCCCGACCAGCGGACAACGGGCGGAGTGACGCTGTCCTCGGGAGGTGGGCAGCGATGAGCGGGCCGCCGTTCATGAAGCTGGGTGACCTCGATGGGACGCACGGCTGGGTCAGGACGAAAGGATTCGTCAACTGGATCGAAGACGTTGCCTCACACCAACCGTATCAGCGTGTGGCGCTCGGCGACGATACGGTATCGGAGCCGGTCATCTGCACAGTTTGGACCGAGGATGTCGAGCTTGAGGAGGGTGTCGGCTACTACCTCGGCGGCGTCGACGACACCTACGAGAAGCGCGAGGAAATCCAGCTCAAGCTCTACGAGAAGTCCTGGGCGGACGAGTTCTGGCGGCGAGAGTGAGCGACCAACAGAAACCACACATCATGCATCACAACAACACGGACGCGAACGGCTGGGGATACCGAAGCGGAGACGGACACATCATCGGTGAGTCGATGCCAGGGACGTTTGGGGATGCCGAGCGCACGCTGCATGACCGACAGGGGCAGACACCTGTCGTGGATGAGGATATTGGGGTTCCGGCGACTGAAACAGAGGACGGGAATGAATCGGTCGATACCGGCGATGTCGAGATTGATGATCTCGTGAAGCGGCTGCGGGAGTGACGCGCGTGTAGCTCCTAGCAGTTGCTGGGGGTTCAAGAGAGCAGACAATGTGAGCGATTCACAGAAGAGACTGATTTGAAATATATTATACAATTCGCAGTAATATTCTTGTTAGCGTCCTCTAACCCCAATCATATACGGGCTAATGTGAGTGTTCTATGAGAATATAAACCTCAATCGTTCACTGTGATTGAAGACCGGTGATTTTTTAATACCTCGCTCATACATATATAATATGGCGAGTTACCTGCCAACCCTCGCGGCGCTCTTGGCCATCCAAGTACAGACATGTGTTCCAAGCCGGCGCGCTCCTCCGGAACCTCACGAGCCGGTTCGTGACCCAAGTGGTCCGGACCGAGATAATGGAGATGAACCTGTGTCTGCGCGTGAAGCTCTCCTCTCGTACGTCGGGACTCGGGGCCGCGATTTCCAAGGCCGCGAACTGCACGATGTCTTCATCACTGCACCACAGCTTGCGGAAATCGTCGGTTACAGCGAAGCGACGGCACGACGCCGTTTGAACTACTTCGAGGAACAGGGCGTTGTTAAGTCCAACCACGAGGCTAACGTTCGGTTTTGGGAGCTGACAGAGGACTTCAGTGCTTTGGAAGACGACATGATTCGGGATGAAGAGATGGTGACTGAAACGGCACAGCGGCTGATGGAGCTCGCAGAGGACGCATAGGGCTAGGGCCTGTTACATGACCTACATCATCGACTACAACAACGACGCAGCGGACGTGTACTCGGGTATCGACCGCAACAGGAAGGATATCGTCGTCAACAAACTCTACGACATCGCGACAAACGAGTTCCGTCAGCCATGGGAGTGGGATTACAAGGAAGTTCACACACGCGCTGCTGATGGCCGGCTACGAGTGGGGGATGACCTTCGGGTTTTCATGTCCGTTGATCAAGACGCCGAAGTCCTTCGCGTTAGCGACGTTGGACATCGAGAGAATCTCTACTAACCACATAACGTCTTATTGGACAAGTCATTACGACACTGGAGTAGACTCGAATCCATCGCAATCTCCAATAGATTGAATTGTTTGGGGTGAAAATCTTCAAACGCCCTCGAGGATATGAGGCGTTTCCCGAGGGAAGCAATCAGCGTATGAAAGGAAACAACCGCGATGCGGCCTCGTGGGTACTGCCCACTGATCGCCGCAAGTAGTTGACCAACGTACGCTGGTGCACCTACGTTAGCCGGCGGCCACGTCGGTAGCAAAGGTGCTCCTACCATGCTTACTCTTGCATCAAATGAGTAGGACCGACGGTGACCCGTCGGGTAGTTCTAACCCTGGTTGAGAAACATCCCGAGTGCCAAGAGTATTAGTCCTGGACCCAGCGGATGGCCCCCTAGAGTTAGGACAGTTCCTGCCCCCATCGTGCTGACGGGAGCTGCAACGTCGCTGGTACTCCTACTCATGCTTACTCTGACGGACAGCCGTTCTCGTTCGGTACTAACCTGCCGCCGCTCGGGATATCCACTGCGCCGCGGAAAACGGTTTGCCTACCCGCCATTTCGTCGCCTTCCCGGTCTCCTCAATCAAAATTGAATATCATCGCACAGTTTCTGTTCGCGGTCGTCGGCCTCGCGAAGCCGTACGCGCCCAGTGCCGAGGTCCTGGTCAGCGTGCAACTCGTGTTGGCCGTCAGCTTGTCGACCGTCTCGACCGGGGCGTGGATGGTGCGATGAATAGCCTTAACCAACATGCCGGCACAGATCCCGCCTATGTTGGTTAAGTAGCGCCGACGCTACTCGTACCGACCAATCCGGTTGATAGTTTGAGAGTCTAGGAGCGATGGTGGGTTCAAGCGTGTGGAAGCGGTGAGGACTTTTACTGTCGAAAATGGCGAACCGGGCAGTATCAGGTGTCGAGAGTGAGCACGATATCCGCATCCCACAAAAGTGTGTACTGGCTATAGTGTCCCTTCCCTTCTCCGGTCCCTCGACGACTCCCTGCGACTTCCAAGAAGCACAGCTCGTTGAGTAATTGCCGAGTTCGCTCGGATGAAAGAGGATCAGCCCCACTCTGGTTGCACACCTCAAGATACGTCTCACGTACTTGCACCGTCCGGAACCATTCTCGCTCGGGGTGGTTCTTGGTGAGGTTCGCCAGCGCGACTAACACATGTTTGCTGTGGGGTGGGAGTCCCGATATGAGTTCAAGCAGTCGGTCAACTTCTGCTGAAGCCCGTGCATCGTTGAGGTGGGACTCTTTCACCCGATCAGCGTTCTCCTTGTTCGCTTGATCCCCAGCATACCGAAGAAGGCGCATAGCCTTTCGTGCATCTCCGTGTTCCTTCGCACTCAGTGCCGCAGCACGGGGAATTACGCCGTCATCAAGAACGCCATCAGCGAATGCATCAGTCCGATTTTCGAGAATCTCTCGAATCTGATCCGCGTCGTAGGGTTCGAAGATGAACTCGTTATGCCCGAACGAACTCTTTGTCCGTTCGCTCATCTTGTCCCGGTAGTTGATTTTGTTCGACACCGCGATTACCCCAATCGGAACATCAACACTCCCATCTTCTCCCGCTCGAGAAAGCGCCATTAGCAGATCGTCGTTATTGAGCTTGTCAACTTCATCCAGTACGATGATTGCAGCATCATAAAACTCGTTCAGGACCGACCAGACCCGCTCAAAATACTCATTTTCGGAGATTCCCCGCGCCGGGAACTTCGTCCCACTTTCTGGTGGATTAATTTCGCGACCGTACTTGCTTAGAGCGTCGGAGTTTCCCTTTGCCTGCTGGCAGTTGACGTATCCAGTAGCAAGTCTCACACCTCGGTTTTCAGCCTCTTCCTTAGCAATCTTAGAGACGTGCTTTGCGACAAGGGATTTTCCACATCCCGTTTTGCCGTAGATAATGATAGAGTTTGGCGGCTCACCGACAACAATGGGCCCGATTTCTCCAGCAACCTTCTCAATTTGCTCGTCACGACCAACGATTCGTTTCTCACTCGGAACATAGTCGATTTGAAGGATTTCTCGTTGCTCAAAGATCCCTCCACCTTTCTTAGTAACAGTATCAAAGACGCTATGAACAGTCTCTGATCCATCTTCACTATCCATTATCGATCAAGACAGCAGTCATCAAAATAAACTTTTGGGACCGAGTTATGAGTAATAACCACAGTATAGAGATTGTATTGCCCTATGAGCCGCATATTCTCTTACTCAAAATTTGGTCAGGGCACACCAGATTTTGAGTAAGGAGTCGTAGGACACACACCTAGTTTGGAGTAAGAAGATTAGACAAAGTGCGGCTAAGGATAACAGTTTCTAGAGCTGCTCTGATGTATCTATTAGTTCAACAAAAACTACTACACTACTTACTAGAATAACTAGACTAGAGAGACACACCTAGTTTGGAGTAAGAACTACCACTCAAAACTCGTTAAGCGTCCTCATAACCCGCATATTCTCAATCTCTTACTCAAAATCTGGTGTGTGTGTATTCTACAAATCATTCTTAAATTGACTAGTCATCAGATGACAGCAGGGTTTCATACACTTCGCTCGAAAAACTGAGACGGACAAGCTGCTGCTACTCCCCGTTGACCGCATCCAATGCCTCGGCAGAGAGATACTCTTCCGGGACAGCTAACGTTGACCAGACCGGAAACTTGGCGTTCTGTATCGCTTCAATTCCTTGTCCAGCGAACACACTGAGGTCGTATCCCACCGTAGTATCCATGCAAAGATGCATACAGTCTTTTTCTTGGTCAACGGGCACTGTATAGTAGCATTCACTGGGTTCAGTCACGGTCCCCGTTACAAAGTACTGATCTTCGGGGAGGGGTTCAACAAGTCTCGTTTGGAACTGGTCAGCGGTCCAGACGTAGTTGACTGGCTTCATCGAATATCATCTCCAGCAGGCTTGAACTGGATCCTCCGTGGGCCACACCCAGACATTTTCACAACGAATTCGACCCCAGCAATGTCCTCCAATTCCTGTTCAAACATCCCACTGAGTCGTGTATCATACTCTTGGATTCCATCCTGAATCACGATCTGCTGGTCATGGCCGGGATATTCGATGTCCAAAAACCCTGTTTCACCGACGAGATCTGGTGGTGCTCTGGGCCCAGATTCCGTTACAGGTACTTCTTGTAGAGGTAACCCAGTGATTTCCACATCCCGTATTGTGCCAATCGAGGAACGATCAGGGTCGCTTCGAGGGATGAGTTCAATTGTGTCCGTATCTATGCGAGCAAGGATGAGTTCTTGATCCAATTCCGGACAGTCAACGAGTGTGGCCGTAGAGAACTCATCGCTGATGATCGTTGCCGATGTCGATTGGGGAGGAGACTCATCAGACGGTTGCCACGTGAGTTCTACCGTCGTGTCGGGGAGCAGTACGTCTAGTAATCGTTGCAAAGATTGTGCGTGAATTGCGGCCTCAGAAGTCTTCTTATTTGTACTCATGCTAGTATAAGATCATCTCCTGAAAGCCACGGGATAGATTGACGTCTTCGAACACTCCCTCAGTCAAATCCTCCTTCGAGATATTAATCATATGTTGACTCGAGCACAGTCAAAACTGGTTCTGAGCAGACGGGTCATGAGTGGCCGTTGTGGGCCCGATACATACTGTAACATTTCGGTTCCGTGACTGTCAATCACTCCACCGTGATACTTAAAACTTCACGAAATCGTGATTCTAGATTACAATAACGTGATTAAAAATTGATAAGTTACGGGCAAGCGACGGCTTACGAGACACCTGATGAAAGAGCGACCAGAGTGGATGTCGAATACTGATGTTCTCCTTCTCGTAGCGCTAGATTCCTCAGAGTTACTCCCAGTCCAGTCACCATCCATTCTCGGCTATAATCTCGGCATGTCACGTGAACACGCCTCTCGACGGCTAGCCACTCTCAGCGACCACGGGTACGTCGAGAAAATCGAGGACGGCAAATACAGCGTGAGCGAGCGTGGCAAGTCATTTTTGTCCGAGATTCCAGAGCCGAACGAGTGATTTCCACATTCCGATATGCACCGATCGAGTTACGGTTAGGATCGCTTCGAGGAACGAGTTCAGTTGCGTATCTTTGCGTTAAGGAAGAGATCGACGCTCTCGATCAGCCCACAGCTGCCAGCGAAGTCTGTGTGGTCTCTGGACTGGGATCTTTGCCGAGTAAGAGTGACCGTGTGGATTGGACGAGCCCAGGCTGTTCGCTACCATCGTCGGATGGTTCTATAACGCCATCAATGGGAACCTCACGATAGGGAACTCCCACAAGATCAAGCACGACCCGACAGATTGGCTGCAATTCGGGATGTCTCGCGAGGAGTGGACCGAGGTCGCCACCGAGACTCGTCGATTCGATGAACCAGTTGCTCCCATAGTCGATATCCCGATGGGACGCTGCGAAGCAACACTCGGCCAGTGCGTCGACCGGCCGGTCGAGATTGGTTGTAGACCCGGTTGTCCCGACGCTACGGGTGGGGTTCGGGGCCGAAGATTGCCGTCGCTCGGTCTCAAACGGGAGCGTAATCCGCCACTGAGTCGCTTTCCCGACGCCGAGGTCCTCCCGGTCGAGCAGACCAGCTGCCTCCAGGTCAGCGAAGAATGCGTCGTTGTTCGCGAGAGTCTGGGTTGTGACGCCGACGTGGTCCGCCACCGCACTCGTCGAGAGTGGCTCGTCGACGTCTAGGAGGAGCTGGACCACCGCCGAGACTGTCCGGGGCCCAATATCGGGAACCAGTTCGTCTGGGTCGAGGAACGACAGCGCCGATCGAACGTCGTAGGGTTCGAGGTCGCGAGGCTGATTAGCCTCCGATCCCAGTCGGGAGACCGCCTTCGTAGCTGCGACCACGTCGCTGCTGACTGCCCGAAGCACCGAGACAGTCTGACGGGTCGTCGACAAACTCTTGAGTTGGGTCTGGCGAGTCAGTGCTGTGGCGTAGGCCGACCGCCGGTTGCCGTCGACGATGTCGAGCTGAAGCGTGAACGGAGCGAAGTGTTCCTCATCGGTCTGTAACACCAGGTGATTCGTAAGGTCCTCGAGGGGGTCTCGCAGCGAGTCGACAGTCTCGCCGATGAGGACCCAGCCACCGACAACATCACCGACCGGGTCAGCGTCGTCGATATCCGGCGTCCCCAGCAGTTGCTGACGTTTCCCCGATCGCTGTTCGTACAGTACTCGATGCGCCGAATAGACGCCATAGCGTGACGAGACGGTCGTCTGGGTAGCCAACATTTTGACGAGATGACGCCGCCGGTCAGTATCGTCGACGACGTGGTCGGGGACCTTCAGGATGCGAGTGAGGTCGACACCGAGCATATCGTAAATCCGGGTCGCGACACCGGCCAGCCCGTGGGCCTTCCGGGCCAGCTCTCCGATGGCGTCGATATCGGGGTCAGCACCAAACTCGATATCCTCAGTCATCGCGAGAAGATCGTTGCGTTCCCGACGGAGCCGACGACGGAAGTCCGTTGCATTCGCGTCGGCGTTCTTGAGGTAGCCAAAGCAGGCTCCCGACCGGAGGACATAGGGATTTGAGATGGGCAACCCGTCCAACCCGGACCTGTCTGGCCCACCGGCGAGTCGATTCACCGTCAAGACCTGCTGAAACGCCGGATCTGACAGTAACGCCGCGCAAAGTCGGGTCATTGTCAGGGCCGCCCAGCTCGAACCCTCAACTCGGACAACCACTTCATCACGCTGCTCAAGGAACGACCACTCGGCTTCCCGACTGTCACCGCTGTGGTCAACTGGGCGGTTACACAGTGCAATTTCGCCGTCTCGGGCCATCGCGACTCCGCTGTCGTGTTCGAACCCATCGAGGAAGCCAACATCGAGAGCAGTTTTCGATCGGGTATCACTCTCTCCTGCAGTGGCGGTTTGGGCCTCTGTGGCCGGCCGGTCCCCCCCTCCCTCGTGTGCGGGTGGGGAGTACACGGTACTGTCGCTAGCGTTTGGGGGGTCGCTCACGGCGGCTGTATCCTCATCCACCTCGGTAGCCATCGGCTTACTATGTGCGTCAGTACGACCCGCACCGCCCTGTGACGGCCCCACAGCGATATCTGGGTGTTCGGCCAAGAGTGCATAGCCCGTCGGCAATAGACGGACCTGACGGTCCTGTGGGGAGCCGTGGGCTTCGAGAAGATCGTGTTCAGACAGCCGTCGGACCCACTGCTTCAGCGCGTCCCGTGAGGGAAAGTCCGCAACCGTATCGGCTTCGAGCGTGTCGTAGCTCGCCGTCTCCTGTGGCGCGTCGTAGAGCGCTTTGAGCCGTCGCCAGTCTGGATGGTCCTCCCCACGGCCGGCGAGCAAGTCACGGGCCGTCTCACGTCGCTTGGCAGTGCGTGTCGCAACGTCACCAGCACCACCATGGCGTGACTCTGCATCGGCAGTCACGCTGGCCGGCAACTCGTCGCGATGCGAATCAAGCAGACAGCGCTGGTCCAGTGGCGTCACGACGAGGCGGACGTTGACGACCGTCGCGAGCTCAAGCAGATAGCTGAGGATGGCACGCCGCTGGTTCGATTTGAGATCCCGGAAGCGCGTACACTCGACGACGACCGTGGGTGTTGGCACGTCCGCAGCCTTGAGAATCTGGAGCGGGCCCATCCAAACATCTGCAAGTGAGGAGGCTGCCCCAATCGAGGTCGTGCCACCAAGCTGTCGTGTGACCTGGAGGAAGCGCAGCCGTTCGAGGTCTGATTCGAGCGCATACGCGGCCAGTCGGGCGTAGTGATACTCATCGCTGGGACCGTGGTAGGGCTCCCGAAGTGCAGTGACACCGTGCTCCTTAACGAGTGTCGCCGGTCGACTCGTACGTGGCTCCTCACCCACAAGTTGGTGAAGCGCTTGGAGGAGCGCATCAGCGAGATCATGACGATCAGGTCGCCACAGATCACGAGTGATGGCTCTGGGACTAGTCAGACCATCTGGGCCGACTGCAAGGCGTGCTGCGGGGTTGATAGACCCCTCGCGGGAGATAGAGAGATGTGACATTCTCAGCGCTCATGACAGTCACAGTGCTACCAACTCTGTGAGCAATCCCCACTGCGCAGAGACGTCTCTACTTGTGGGGAAACGCTTATTGAGGGGGCACGAGAAGCAGAAGGTGTCCAACCATTGGGGCTCAGCGGGAGAGCCCCTATTCTGCTTCCCAACCACCCATCAGTGGTGGGTATTCACGGATCCTGTCTTGATGCTAGTGTCTCTCTAAGCCCGATGCCTTTATTCTGTCGCCGCTGACAGGGATGTCTGACGCACGTCTTGCGTATCTCCAGTTGAAAGAACAGTCCATCGGAGAAGCAGAAAACAATTCAGATTATCAGATTGCCCGCTATTCAGACAGTCTTCGATTTGACCGACGAGGCCCAGTTGAGGGAGCAGAACGGGTTCTGGCAGGTCCGACCGACATAGATCGGTGAGCCGCAGTCCTCACTAGCAAAGGTGGGGATATGCCCCGCACAGTCGTCGTATTGGAGCCCATCTTTGTCCGACAGTGGGAGTTCAGGGAGGCCGTCATCAAGCGTGGATTTTGTCGTCTCGAGTCGGTTACGTCACCAGGAAAAAGACCGGGTTCGCCGTAGCCCTAGTGGGAGAGCTCTGTGATGTGCAGTTCATCGGTATCGTCAGTGCAGCCGTAGATGATTGAGGGCTGGTCATTGAGGCCGTGGCCGTCGAGCTTATCGACGCTCACGGCTTCTCACTCTGTCTCAGGGCTTAGCTAACAATGGGAGAAAACCAAGAGTCTGGAACGCAGAGAAGCAGACACGGCTCACATACACTCTGACGTTTCAGCACCCAAGACCTTTCCACGATCGTATGCGCTGAATCGTGCGTGGCCCGTGTCAGCCCCTCTTGGGGCTAACACGTACATTCTTAGCTACAGCTCTTTAGTGTAGACATCCGTGACCTCAATCTCTCCTTGGACGACCACTTTCTCAACGTGATTGCCCTTTTTGTAGCTCAAATTCTCGTCAATCGCGCCGATCGCTCTTCGGGCTCGGAGCGGGACTGCGGCATTGTACTTCGGCGGACCAAACTCTAGCTGCACGAGAGTCTTATCACCGACCTGTGGTTTGTCGTCGGAATCAGTCATATACAGCGCTCAATGCCATGGACACTTAGTATTACTGGGGAACCCTAAACACCGACAGAGTACTAACCCTCATGCACTGGAACAAAACTCTGCGGAGAGTCTTGCGTCCGTCGCCAGCCCACCCGCCTGACGTCGGCTCGCCGTCGCGAGCCTCGTCAGCCGGGCGCGCTGGCGCCGTCGCTGGCGACTCTCTATTGCTCCTCCGGTCCGGGCTGCTCGCTTCGCTGCGCTGCCGGGCTTTCGGCATCCGGCACTCGGTCGGTCGCTCGGGATGCTAGTTCTACCGCAACCGCCGACGATTGGACCGCCCGGTGGGGTGGTCATTCCCACGCCGAGCATTTATATACTCATTTCCCTCGCGAATCCGAAACGAAAACACTGCTTAGAAAGCTTGAAACCACCGTAAAACTGCTTTATTCCACCAGAAATAAGAGTTATCTTTAAGTGGTATCCACCCGTGACACTAAGTAACGGGAAGGCATTACACGCGGCGCTCAGAGACGTGCGGTGCGCCGCAGGAAATCGGGTGTTGGAGCACCCGACAAGTGTCTTTCCGCGATGGTGAAAGACAATGTACGCTAGCAAATCCAGCGGTAAGAAAGCATCGTCCGATTTCGACCAGACCATCCAGCTCTCCGCCCGTGTTGACGGGGCTGAGCACCTGCTTGAGCAGGTGGCCGAGACGGACGCCGGCGAACTCGATTATCGCCTCAGCCGGAACGACAGCCGTGGCAACTTCTACGCTCACCAAGACGACTACGACTGGACCCGAGACACCGATGTCGGGCCGAACCGACGTTTCGGTGAGACGCTCGCCCAGCAGGAGGAGCGACACGGGCGCGAGGCCGAGCAAGCCCGACACACGGCGACGGCACGCGCGGCCCACGCCGACGGGGTGGACCGGGAAGGGTCGGCCCGACGACTCACCGAAGCCGAGACGGGCCGAACGGACACCTTCGACAGTGAGGACCCACGGGCCGACATGGACCGCGAGACGCTGGCCGACATCAACCAGCAGGCCGCCACTATCGCAAAGCAGACGAACATGACGAGGGCGGCGGCAAGCCGACGTATCGCGGACCACATGGACGACGGCGAGGACCTATGTAGCGCCGCCTTTTCGACCCAACTCGATGCGAAGGCCGCGATGGATGCGCCGACGCCCATCGAGTACGTGTCTCCTTACAGCTACGAGTGTACTGTCGAGGGAGAGGTGACCCACATCATCGACGAGCCAGCTAGCAACAATCAGTATCAGGTGGCCTATATTGAGGACGACGAGGGCACCAGCGCGAAGGTCACCATCTGGACCAAGTCGGTCCACGGCGGCGAGATGGTCCGAACGCTCCGCGAGGGTGACCGGGTGCGGATTTCGGGCGGCAAGCCCGACGAATATGGCGGCACCAAGACCGTCGCGGTCACCAGCGACACGTGCATCTGTGTCCTCGAACGCGGGGATGGTGACGCTCCGACCGTCAACTGGCCACGTAGCTCGTTCGGGTGTGACTGGGAGACTCGTCGGCGGGCACCGTGGGATGCGGAGTCAGACGCACATACGTGGGTCAGTACCTCCGAGCGAGAGACCCGCGTCGATGGCGACGGCGATGGCCCAGTGACGACGTTCACCGTCAAACAGCACCAGCGGACGCGGGCCGACCCGGAAGCCGAACAGGTAGACGACCGAACCAACACCACTAGCATGTCCCACGGGTTCTGACCTCCGAGACGGGGAGGCCGTCCTCGGCGTCCCCGAGCGACTTAGGGTGGCCTCGGTCGGGGAGCGAGGTGCTCGCGCACGCGACTCGGCGGCGGCCACCGGCGAGGCCGGGCCGCCGCCGAGCGACCGCGCGCACGGACTGGAGCGCCGGACTGCGCTGGCGTGGGTCAGTCTGGCCGGGCGCTGGGCCAGCTGGATGGCTGGGCAGTCGTGATCGTGGGCCAGCCGGCCAGGCTGGGGAGGCCCAGTGCCCAGATGGCCGTGTCGGCGCGCGGCGCCACCGACAGACGTCGCTCCGCTCGCTTGTCGGGTCATCGCTCGCTGGCGCTCGCGAGGACGACGGGACGCTGCGCTCGGCGCTATCGCGCGCCTCGCTTCGGTCCATCGTGCTCACTCCGTTGCGCGCGATCCCCGCCCACGGCGGGAGAGATGGAGCCGCATTCATTCTGTGGTTCGACATCGCGAGAAGTCAGTAGTATCCTCAACGTTAACCAACACTGGACGGTATTTGAGGAGTTGTGTTGGTTAAGCCCAAAGCGGCGGCTCGAATGCCACTGCTCGCGAGCGTTATTTTGTGTGGCCGCGGGCGGGTGGCGGCCAGCTAGGGCCGCTAGGAGGTGACAATGGGCGAAATCCAGTGTCCACGCTGCGAGGAGACGTTCATCACGGAATGGCACGAGGTGCGATTCCGTGCGGGGTCGTTCTACGACTCCGAGCGTGACGAGTCGTTCGAGCAACTGTGTGAGGACTGTCACCGCGAGGTGACTGACAAGTAGTCCGTTCTCTCTTACCCCTCATTTTTTCGCGTGATCGGGTCTGGGATATGTCCCAGCTCCATTTCCAACAGGACCTCGCGTTCGTCGTCGATAGTATCCTTCTCCGTCAGGAACCCCTTGATAACTTCCTGGTCGCTGTGGTAGCGGACGATGGCTTCGTATCCATAGCGGTTCCCGCTGCCAGCTGGATACCAGTGTTTGACATGAACCTCAAATTCGCGGTCCTCCCACGTCCGTAGTCGCACTTTGATTGGCCGCTCGAGTTGGTGCCGAGCGATATCAATCACCTCGTCGACGACGGGCCCGATGGTCGACATCTCCGGGACAATACGCTCACTGGATGGCTGTCGCTCTGGAGATAGGTGTGTCTGTGCCATGAAAACGGTACAGTTTGTCGTTTGCCAGCATCGAATAAAAACTCTCGGGGCTGCCCCTCAGTGGGGCTTGTACCGCCGCGGCCGTATTGGATGTCCCGTCTACTGTGCGCTATCGACGAGATCACGGCGTCGCTCGTACTCGTCCCAATCAAGTGCCCATTTGTACTCACTCCCCGGTGGTGGCTCACCGAGCCACTCCAGGAAGCGCTCCGTCTCGTCAAACGGGAGCGCGAGCCGGCGCTCCCACTCCATCGGGTCGTAGCCCTGGTCGCGAAGCACCCGCTTGCAGGCGGCGCGCTTCGTGTCGTCGGTGATGGTCCACTGCGCTCGTGGTCGGGTGGAGGTCCCAGGCCACTCGAGCCCGCCATCGCAAGCGTACCAGCAGCGTGCGATAGGACGGGATAAGGTCCAGCCATCGGACGGTGGCGAGTCCATCCACGTCCAATACTGGTGGAACACAGGATGGGACAGCGTTCGGAGGCGATACGCGCCGCGGCTGTCCTGTGTCACACCACGGGAGAGCCAGCCCAGCTGCTCGTGTATCCACTCGATGTGTGCCCACCGCATGGACGAAATCCGCAGCGCTGGCGGACCCTCGTTCGGGTTGTCGAGACTCCCGTCGCCCAGCAAGCACCCACGGATGCTATCAGTGATGTGGTCCTCGACATCGGGATACGTACAGTTCTGGTTGCGCGCCCAGTGGCTTGCGAGGCTTCGATAGTCCTGGCTGCACTGCTCACAGACGCCGCCACGGTCGTCGACGATCCACTCACCCATCGGTAGTCGCCGATGTCCCGCCAGAAAGTTCTCAGTGTCGCTGAGTTAACCAACACCCTACCAGTTCGACGCGAGTGTGTTGGTTAATTTGGCGGCGGCGAATTGTGGCCCGCTGCTCGCGAGTTGGGTTTTGTGCCGCCATGGCGGGTGACGGCGCGGTGACTGCGCCGTCAGTCAACATCATGTACTGGGAATACCCCAGCTGTCTGACGGAGTTCGAGACGTACAGCAGCGCAACCGCACACGAGCACCAGGTGTTCACGAGGGACGACGCCGGGGCTGTGTTCGACCTCTCACTCTCGCCGACGCACCTGAAGGTTACCGCGTCGCTGTCGCGACGACTCAGATTCAGGGTCAGGACGCTCCTCCGGTGATCACGGGCGGCTCGTGGTTGTAGGGGGTCGCCAGCGTGGAGCTGCCTGGGCTGGCTCGGTAACTCGGAATCAGGTGTGTCGTACCAGCGCGCGGCGCCACCGACAGACTCGCTGTGCTCGTCTGTCGAGCCCTCGCTCGCTGTCGCTCGCAAGGACGACGGCGCACGTCGTGCCAGGAGCCCTCGTCATCGCTGATTGATGCAGCTACGCGCTATCTCGAAACCACTGGGCGATTTGGCGACTGTACTCGTCGTACACTGTCAACCCGGTCTGAAGCGTTTCGTACACTTCATCGGGGTCAACGTGTCCGTATTCGTGTGCGAGGACGTTCCGAAAACCAACAGCGGCGAGCAGTGTCGTCATCGTCTCCTCGTCGATGACGTCCGCTTGCTGCAGCACACGGAGTGCACCTTTGGCACTACTCCCATCGAAATCGAAATCGGTAGTCGCAATGTGGTTCGCGAGATCGGAACACGCCTGGATAGCGTTCTCGAACATTCGCTCAACGGCGCGCTGTTCGGTTGTACTCCCAAGAAACTCGCTGCGTGACAACGACTCTTGTTTCGTCTTCAGTTCGCCGTGGTACTGCTCAATCTGTTCGAGCTTGACCGAGACAACACGCTCGTCAGCCACGCAAGCCGTCCTCCGCAATCCGATCGATTACCCCTCGGTGGTGCTCCCGCAGTGTCTCCCGCTGGTCGTCGAACTGTGCTTCGACAGTCGATTTGAATTGCTCGAACGCTTGGCTGTCGCCACAGACAAACTGCCCATTGACAGCGTCGTGGGTGACCTCCAAGGGGAGCGACTCGATATCCGAGAGGTCGACGAACGGAGCGTCTTCTTGTTGGAGGTCTCCCGAGAGGAAACACAGCTTCTCGAAGCGGTTCCGGTCGGACGCTTTGTCGGCGAACTTGACTGCGAGGTCCAGATCGGACGATGCTTGTGACTCACCAGAAACCTGTGAGCCGAATGCGACCACGAATTCGACAGCCGAGTCGGGACAGACCGATGCCCGAACAGCGTCGAGGACCTGTGAACGGTCTCCCTGCGTGGCCATATGTGGGTTGACGACAGTTCAGAACAAAAGAATTCCGCCCGGGCTATTGCTTGGAGTCGAACAGCTATCCCGAACCGACGTAATATCCAGCGTCAGTGTTCACGTGCTAAGAAGCAAGTCCATCAGCGTTAACCAACACTGGCCGGAGAATCTGGGATGTTGTTGGTTAAGGCGCGAGCCGCGGACTGAATCCTGCTGCTTGCGAGCGAAATTTTATGCGGGTGCATACAACCGGCACCCGCGAGGGTGCCACGCGATGAGTCACCCCGCACGTCGGGTCACGACGAAGCGTTGTCCGACGGGGCGCGGGGCATGGTTGCCACTGTGGTCGCTGAAAAGCGGGGTCGCAGAGAACGCGCCCCAATCAACCAAGCTACGGTGAAAATTAGCGTCGCGAGGCTCAAAAAGGCACTGGACGACAAGGACCGACGAGCGGTCGTCACGGCGGTTCTCAAGTGGGTCGTGATGGTCACGACCGCACTGGTGAACGTCGCGACAGTCACCGAACTCGTCGGCTAATCTCTCTTCTCTCTCCTTGCTGTTCAGTGCTGGATGGTCACCGTAGTGGACGCGTCGCGTCACCTCTCTTTGTGGTACCTCAAGCGTAGGGCTGCCGGCCGTGGCAATGTAACTCGGAAGCGGGTGTGTCGTCACTGCGCGCGGCGCCGACGGGGCGCTTCGTTCGGCGCTATCGCGCGCCTCACATCGGTCCACCATGCCTGCAGTAGCGGGCGTGGTCCCGCCCCGCAGCTGGGGGCGTCGAGGGCAGAAATCTATGGTTGCTAAGGGGTTCGAATCGGTGGGGCTGCCGGCACTGGTTCGACCGGTCGGACTGATATCCTATGCGGCGACATTCTGTATTGCTAGCGTGATAGGTTCCGTCAGAAGGTTGGTGGTTCTCGGCAGAATCCTATGGGGCAAGATAAAGAGACACGTTATTCGAAATCTCTCCCTCCGCAGTCTTGCGATTTGGTGTGAATACGTTGTGTTTACAATGTATTCAGATATACCTTATACCTCCGCTGTCTTGCGATTATCTGCGGATTTTGCAGTGAATACATCGTCCAAAATGACTTTACTGGAAATCCTATATTATTTTGGGAGAGTAGTCAGAGATGAGATTATAGATCGGCTCCGTAATAATATAGGGAGCACCTTTAGAGCAAGTATATATTGGCACCCCAACTAATTAATAGCCTACAGCTACACTGCGTGAGAAACAGAGTTACATGAATTCGTGGGCGTTGTGATCGTCGTCCTCATCAGTCTCACTTGTCTCTGTAATATCGTCGTCTTGAGTTGCGGCATCGTCGACAGCTTTTGAGTCACCGTTAATCGTGGACTCAGCTTGACTGACAGTGTCATCAGAGAGTTGCTCATCCAGATCGCCAAGAGTGGATTGCTGGTCATCAGACTGAGTGTCCGGGGCAGTGTCCGATGGAGCAGCATCATCTGCTCTAGGTTCTGCCCCCGATGCGGGGGTTACTGAGTTTGACTCACCATTTGATTCCTCAGCATGCATCGACTCGGATAGTGACGTAGCGTTTGTCCTACCGGTATCTTGAGCGAAGGGATTTTCGGCAGTGTTCCCTGCCGATGCGGAAAATTCTGACCCGCCTTGAGTGAATGACTCTTCGAATCGCTCGTTGACTCGCAGTATTTCAGTTCGATCAGTCACAATATCTAGGGTTTGTGTTTCCGAGAGACCGGTCTGGGCCACGATATCGGCGAAGAGCTCTCGTATTTCAGTGGTAGCTACGGATTCTGGAAGCGTTAAGACTCGGTCGTCAAGCATTGTTGCGATGTCGCGGATAGCGTCGACGTTCTGTTTTTCCGTAATCGGTGGTTCCTGAACGTCAAGCCGATCAAGCGTCTGTTCCCAGCCACCCTGGGTAAACGTACGATACGGGGTAGCGTCAGTCTCTTTTGCCCAGACTGCTGGGCTGCTATCTGATTCATCCCCCGTAGTGATCATTTCGCCGTCGATGTCGCCAGAGTCATCGGTGTTATCAGCGTCGTCGGTGTCGCCAGTTAGATCGGCGGCCTTCGACCGAGCTAGCGCCATCCAGCTGTCGTGGTTCTCCAGATCTTCATCATCCTCGTCTTCGGTACGTGGTGTAGCCGGTGATTCGGCCCCCATCTCGGGGAGATCATCGCGAACTTCGTGGAGTTCATACGATTGTCCGTGCCACCACGTCGTTCGAGAGACAACGATGCACTCCCCAGGTTCAAAGTCGCGTAGGAGACCAGACGTGATCGGTGTTTTGTCCTTCTCCTTGTACGTATCCCGGGACTGGGAGCGAGCCGACTCGTTGCGCCCCTGGTGACTCATCGCGACCATTTCAGTGCGGTCCAGCTGCCGCCGTTCGCCAAGCTCGTCAAGGACGAACTCGGTCGACTCTGCGTCACCGGGGCCGAAGTAGACGCCCTGTGGACAGTTGCCTACGATGCCAGAGATAGTACTGTAGGTATCTTCGAGTTGACCGATTGTCTGAACACCGATCAGCGCACGGGCCTTGTTTTTCCGCCCACGGGCCGTCAGGTTCGTTACCTGTGTAAGCGACGGCAGCGCATCGATCTCGTCGAGGATGTGGACCGTTGGGTTCGGCGAATTCATCGCGTACCGAATCGACCAGTCAAGCAGCAATTGATACATCGGCCCGAGCGTTTCCATTCGCGATGGGTCGGAGTCGATAATCAGCACTCGCCCATCCGGGTTTTTGATGTACTCTTCCAGGGAGAACCGGCCGTAGTCGGCGAAGTCGTCGACGAAGACTGGGCGAACGTTCTCCCGCAGTGTCTGGTAGACGTTCTGCGCTCCTTTCCCCTTGTCCGGGTCGATATGGCCGGAATCGAGTCGGTCGTACTCATCGAGTGCCTCTTTGAGTGCGTAGTGGCCCTGATCGAGCAGCGAGACGATATCTGTGTGACAGAGGTCCTGCCGGCGGTTGTTTCGCTGGGCCTCCAGATGGAGGTACAGCAGCATATCCTGGAATGTCTGCTTCGCTGGCCGATGGAACGGATTGTGGCCGTCAGGTTCCCCGAAGATAGCGCCAGCCACTTCCCGGAATTCCGATTCACTGTCAGCATCTTGGAACAGATTCCAGACGACATCGCTGTCGGTCGCACTGATACGCTTGACGTCGAACCCGAGGTCCGTGTAGAATTGCTGGAACTCTTCGCCAGTGTCGTGAGCGATGACCGCAGTATCGCGGTCATAGGGGAACTGGTAGGCTAGTAGCCGCATCATCGATGTTTTCCCACTTCCAGTCTCACCGATGACAGCCGTCGAGATATCCTGATCGAGGGTCGGCGGCGTGTCGGCATCGTCGTCCTTGTTCGCGACCTCTTCGAGCGGGACGACTGATTCACCGTCCTCGGAGTCCCAGGGGTTACGAGCAAACATCGCCGGCGATGTCCGGCGGAGTGCATCGCCAGAGAGCGTAAGGACAATCCCTGTACCGTAGAGTACAACGGTGGTCTGATAGCTCACCAACGGGAGCGAGAGGCCAGGTATCGGATAGCCAGCGAAGAGCCCAGCGAGCGACAACGCAGCGACGACATGGGCAAACGGGAACAAGAACAACCAGTCGAAGTCGCCGGCGAGTAGTTCAGGGGCGAAGAAAATCGCGCTGACGAGGAAGAAGCCGCTGTAAATGTAGCGCCAGGCCCAGAACCGTTTGTGCAGCGGCTTGTCGCTATCGACCCACATAGGTGGGAACAGCAGCATTACCGCGGCCCACAGAAAGGAGGTGACATCGTCATACTTGAGACTCTGGGGCACCTCTGCGGACTGTTGTCCGGGCGGAGTGTGTGAGGAATCAGAACTCGAGCTCATGATGTCTCACCCACCCATCGTCCGGTCCATGTCCCGCTCTGGTTCCGGTTCTGGTTCTCGTTCTGGCTCTGGCTCAGGTTGTAGTTCCCGGCTGGGTTCCTCTGGAGTTGTTGTGTCAGCTTCCCGGCTAAGCACTGATTCCGACTGTCGCTCCTGAGCGCGGGATTTGTCGCGTTTGTTCTCAGATGAGGGTGTGGAAGGCGATGTCTCCTGGGACCGCGCTCTGTCCTGTAGAACGTCTTTTTCGGGGTGCTCTTCCAGCGACAGCTCGCGCTCATGCAATTCTTCCCGAGCCTCGTCGGATACCGTCTGTGACGGTGTTTGGGCAGCTGTGTCCGTGCTTGCTTGCGTGGCGCCTCTAGCACGCTCCGCTTCACTATAGACGGTTGCAGCGCGCTCCCGGAGGCGCTCGATTTCAGCACGGTCCATCTCCAGTTCCGACTCTCGACCCGTAGCAGCGACGTGTGCGTGTGGGAACTCGGTGTCACGGTGGACTGCGTAAACGTACTGGGTAGTCGCTCGTTGGCCAAACGCTCGATTCATTACCTCCCGAGTATTGGCGCTCACCTCTTCGGGGGTGTACTGTCCCTGGGGATCCGGCGAGACGATTAGATGACGCTGGAACTGGAATTCACGACTCTTCTCGACGAATCTATTGACTTCGGCTTCGGAGAGCTCTCGGCCTGCCGAGTTTTGGACATCGACAGTACTCTCTGCATCTCGCGAGCGATCTCGCTGGATGTAGTCGACGAGATTCCCAGCACTGCCCTCTCGAAAGTCAGTTTTGAGGATCATCACCTATCCTCCTCATTCGTGTCGTTGAGCGCAGTGGACGTCTGGTCCGTGACTGAGTGAGAAGACTGGGCTTCTTTCGATGTTATTGCTGCCTGCATCTCCGAGTCATCGCTAAGATCACAACCAATATGCTCAGCGGCACGTTTCAGCGCGGCCTCCTGCTGGGCCGATGAGTAGTCGTCTTTGAGTAGGTGCCAAAGGGCCAAAACATAGACTGTCCGAATGCGCTGGATTCGATCTAATCTGGCCCCACTCTCAGACTGGAAATTGGAGAGGATTGCGGTAGCTTCGTCACGGATCTGGTCGAGGGCCAACTCTATTTGTTGGTCAACCCCATATCGGCCGTATTGCTGCCTATCTTGTTCTCGATCAATATGCTCGGTGATTACTTGGTCACAATATTTTGAGAGGGATTGACCTGCAGCTTCGGCTTGGTCGGTGAGCCACTCTTCTTTCTCATCAGTCGTGTAGAATTGGATTATCGTATCTCGTGTCATTAGGTATCACCTCCCTCTTTTTCAGCCAGTCCTTCGAGCTCTTCCTCCAGCGTGGCAGGCGCCTTTTTGAGCGCCTGAGTACGCTCATTCCCAGAGAACTCGCTCCCGAGGAGTTCCCAGAGCGCTATCCCGTACAGAGATTCCTGTTGGGTATTGATATCCGTAGCAGTCGACACCTCTGCAATGATATCCGTTTGTAGCTCATCTAAACGGCTCTCAATATCTAAGTCATCGATACGCTCAGCCTCTGCTTCCCGAGCGATCTGCTGTTCGATCGCCATTAGACAGTACTCTGAGACGCTTGTATCGTGTTTTTCGGCCTGCGCCTCGATTCGCTGTTTTTGCGCTATATTGTCTGGGTAAATCGAAATGTGTGGTGTCTCACTCATCGGCATCACCACCAGTGCCGTCAGCCATGAACTGGGCTGGACCCAGTGTCTCGTCAGTGTCGGCGTCTGTGTCCTGTTTGTCTGCCACCTGAGTTCTTTTACTCCCAGTAGAGCGGCTCCTGTACCGGGCTGGATCCACTTCTCCAGTTGCAGTCGTGTCTCTCCATTTCTCTCCGGTCTGGGGTCCGTTGGGAACCAGATTTAGATCCTCGCCAATGTAGTCCTGGGCCAGTCGCATCGCAAACTGGCGTTCCTCGTTCGAGTATTCACCCGCGACCAGCCGCCAGAGCACGAGCAGATGGAGGCGGCCTGGCTCATATTCTACCGCGGTCTCGCTGGCTGTTTCACCCCAGAACTCTCGTAACAGGATGTCGGTCTCGTCGTAGACGTCGTCGACGACCGTCTGCAATCGTTCAGAGTCATCGTATGGGTACTCTTTGTCGTCGCTGATGATGTCGATGTGTTTCTGGATGAGCTCATGGACGTACTCCGATAGCGAACAGTCCAGCTCCTCAGTACGGTCTTCCAGCCATCGTTTGTTCTCTTCGGTCGTATGGATCTGAAATGTCGAATCCTTCATCGTTCACCACACTCCTGGGCAGTCCCAGTCTGTCCACGAAACACCTTGGCGTCGATCCCTACAGGGGGTGCTACAGGTGTATCAGCCGGCTCTCCGGGCTGAACCGTCGGCTCTCGCTCACTCATTGTCATCACCGCTGGCAGTCGTCTTGTCTTCCGTACTCCAAATCCCGTTGCCCTCTGGATCGAACGTCACCGTTCGCTTGTCATCACCCGGGACACCGGGCTCAGACTGTCTCTCCGATGGCTGTAGATTGGACCCTGTCGTCCCGGACGTCTCTGACTCTGTCACTTCCAGCATGCCGTCCGTCGAGGACGAAGTTCGTTCCTGTGAGACTGAGGTGCGTTCGTCGGTGCCAGCTAACGCACCGCCGTCGGCAACCGCTTTCGAGGGCATCTGTCGGTCGAGGGCCACGGAGACTATCTCCACCAGTTCGTCTTCACTCAGTTCGTTCAGCAGCTTTTCAGCCCGTTCCGGTGTGAGTCCATGAACCTGCGTCAGTTCATGTTCCATCGCCTCAGTGTACACGAACTGTTCGAACTGCTGGACCTTCGGCGATACCTGATCTGCGAGTTCGTCGAGGACATCTCGACCGTGAGCATCGAGATCGATGACACGCTTTTCCTCCCACGACGTCCGGATAGTCAGCGGGTAGTCGCCGTGCTCGTCGACCCGAACGAGAGCTTGAGAATACCCCTGACCGTCGCCGATGGACTCTTTGCCAGCCTCGGCTGTCTGGATGTAGTACTGCTGTTCGCTGGTCAGGCCGGCCTTCTTGGCGGTGTGGTCGCCCAGGTCCGGCTCGCGATGGTGGACCATGATCGGACACATCCCCGCTATCTCTTCGGCGACACCGTTGTCGTAGAACTCCTGGAGCGTCTGGGAGAGCATCACCAGCCGTAGCCCGGCGTGTCGCTGGTGGCGAGCAATTTGGTTGAGGAACGCCAGATTGGCGTCATCGTTGAATAGGTAGTGGGCCTCGTCGATGATGATCTCCACTTTCGAATCCATGTTCTTGGCCTGCTGGTACAGTGTCGACAGCAGCAGCTGCATGATGAACGACTGTTTGCCCAGACCATCGCCAGTGCCTTCGACCTGCTGGAGGTCGAGATAGACTGCCTTGCTCGAATCGTCGATGAGCTTCATGTCCGACGCCTGCGAGAGATTCCCGTACGTACTGCCCTCACGGAACGGATGCAGCGCGACCGAGAGCTCATCGGCATATTCCCGGATTTTCTGACGCGAGGAGTCCGTGGTCGCGCCGGGGAACATTCCGGGGCTGTCCTGCAGTCGGTCCAGCAGGTCCAGGAAGTCCTGCATGTTGGGCGAGTTCTCGGGTGTGTGCGTCGACGGATCATCGGGCTCGATATCGGATTCTGCGAAGATCGTATCGATGATGAACGTGATCAGCCCACTGTGCATTTCCAGCTGGACGTCACGGGCTTCGAGGAAGTTCTCGATGACCCCGTAGACTTCGTCTTTCTTCGCTGCGACAGGCTGCATGTCCGGCGATTGCTCTAGGATATGCTCCGGCGTCGGGTGCATCTCGCAGGGATTGAGCGGCGTCTCACCGCTGACGGTAATCGTCTTCGCGTCCAGCATTTTCGCGCTGCCGCGCATATCTCCGACCGGGTCGATGTAGACCTGCTTGACGTCGGGCCGTTTCTTCATCATCCGCATCGCCCGTGCTTGCGTGCCGTGCGTTTTCCCGCCCCCAGGCATCCCCGTCACGAGCTCAGAGTGGCCGGTTTCGAGGTCCCATGGGTCGATCAGCAACGAGGAGTTGTTGTGCCCATGGGTTCCGTACTCGATACCGTTCTCCATGCGGAGGTAGTTCGACGAGAACGGGAACAACGACCCCAGTGCCTCGCTGGTCATCGACGAGAGACGATCTTTCCCGAGCTCGTTCGCCCCGATTGGCGAGACAGTCACCAGACCGTCCTCTTGTCGGCGGGTGGCCCGCTTGATGCTACAGTTCGCGGGCGAGTCCCGGAGCACGCTTTCGAGCTGGTTCGTCCGTCGACGGAGTTCCTCTTCGCTCTCGGCAGTGATACGGACAAACACGCCAGCGCGGAATAGCGACGTGTGATTACGCCGGACCATCTGCCGGATGAACTTGGCCTGGTTCACATCTTGTTGGATGTCTTCCGCTTGAATCTGGCCCTGGTCATCCTGAACGACCTGCAGGGAGGAGATCCATTTCTCCATGACCGTCAGTGCCTCCTGCGTGTCGTACGGGTCGATGTGAATGGACACGTCGGCACGAAGGTCCGTATCCAGCAGCAGGCGTTCGAGCAGCCCGTTTGACGGTTCTTCGGGGAAGGTTTCGACCCAGAACGTTCGGGCGTAGGTCTCTTGGTCGATGAATGCATGATCCTCGGCCCAGTCGATGGCCGTGGGTGCGACCAGCGACTGGTGTTCGTGGCCAGGATTCGATACACCGTGGGGAACCTCCACAGCTTCATCGATACCTCTCGTCTCGCTATCAGTCCCTTCGGCAGTTGCATGGTTCTCGAGCATCTCGCTGGCGCGAGCGAGCTCTCTATCGGAGTACGTAATCGGCGAGATATCGGCTGCCTGCTCGATATCACCGAACTGCCGTGGCTCACAGGCCCAGTAGTCCTTGGTAAGCTGGGCGAGCTTGTACGACGATACGGGCTCGCTTCGACACCGATAGAGACTGTCGACCGAGCGAGCGACTCTGGAGAGTCGGTCGTGGAGTTTCTTGGCCTTGTGTTCCTCTCGCTCCCCGGCAGTCAGTCCGTTGCTCCCGACACTGGAGACCAACTCACCCACCACCGGAAGGTCTTCAAGGTAGTTCGCAACAGACGCGTCATCACTGACGAGGTCCTCAATCTCGGCATCGGTGACTGTGACGATGATGTAGTATTCGCGTTGCATCTCGGTCTCGGCGACGATTTCGCCATCATCGTCGGTATGTCGGTTGAGCCACTCCATGAGGACCCCCCGGAAGATGGAGTGGTTCTGTGTATCGGCATCCTCGAGCCGCTCTTTGTGGGCCTTGATATGCTCCGTGTTGTCAGCATCTCGCGTCGTGACGTAGATCTTGGCGGTACCTTCCAATGAGTTAACCATCTCAGTCAGGGACTGGACAGCGTTCTGCCACTGCTCACCGTCTTCGAGGGCCATGTTGGCTGGCTGGACCTCGACGGCCCCGACGTAGGCGCCGTCGACCCGCTCGATTCCGTGGGGCATGATGCGTTTCAGCCGGGTAGCATTCCGAGTGTCCTGGGCCCCATCGTCGACGGTGTGTTCCTCTTCTTTGACCCGCCAGAACGCCCGGACACGAAGCCACTCAGTCAGCCGGTAGTAGTTCGGCCGGACTGCTCGCAGCGTGAAGAGGCCGACCTCAGCCAGAACCAATCCGAGCAGCGCCGGGAGGGTCACACTGGCTGGGACGAACGGCATTCCCAAGACGAGTACAAACAGGAAGACGGGAGCAGCGAACAGGAGCAGTTCACCGAGGGTATATCCGCCCCAGAACTCGGTCGTATCCCCGAGTGAGCCGTGGATGATGTTCGTACTGTACTGCTGTGTGCTCTGTTGTGCTTGTGCCATAGTTTGATTAGGTGTTCGGGGAGTCGTCTCGCGGTCGATACGCATCGGGACCGAGCACGTCGTCATCGGTCGCGAACAAGTCTTTGGCGTTGGCAGCCCCACCCGTTGCAGGCGAGTCACCATCGTCGCCAGCATCGGTGGTCGGAGCGGCCCCAGCTGCGGGATCGTCATCGTCAGCACTGTCTACTTGACCAGCAGCACTGTCGACGTCCGAGGGGACCTGCGCTGCATCATCAGGGGGCGAACCGTCCTCAACAGTGGTTCCCTCATCGAGCAGGTCCCAGTAGCGGACAGTGTCGCCAAGGTCAGGAGCGTCTGATTCCGCTGCCGAACCCCGCCCTGTGTCAGGCAGACGGCCTTGAGCGGGAGGGCCGGCAGGTTCAGGCGGCCGGGAGCCGCTGGGGTCTGATGTCGGATTTGGAGCGGTCCGAATTGCGTTCTCAGGGCCTGGGTCAGATGGGTCTGGACCTGCTGTTGGGCCAGGGTCGGAGGCTCCAGAACCGTTCGAGCCACCGAAGTTCGCGTTCGACAGGCCTCGATGGAGATTCATAGCGCCATAGGCCGCCCGACCAATACGACCCTTCGCAGCGTTCCCCAGCGCGCTGAAACCGCCAGCCGCGCTCAGTGCTCCCCCAGACCCTGCGACTGCGCCGGCACCGGCGGTCGCAGCACCGGCGCCAATTGCTGCCGAGGCCTTGGCAGGTTTCTTCACCGACTGTTTCGCTCCGCCGAGGGTCTGCTCGCTCACCCGCACCGCAGTCCGACTGCTCCGAACAATCATCTCTTTTTGAGCCTTCGCTGCCAGGAAGATCGTGGCGATAGAGGCCAGTGCGGTGAGCCCCTCAGGCAGACCCCATGCGTCTGTTTCAAAGCTTATCCTGAAGAGGACAGCTGCTGGGATGCCACCCGCCAAAGCCCCAGGGTATGCGCCAGCAATTTGCTTAGCGAGTCCAGCGAACCGATTGAACGGCCATACTTCTAGCGGCCAGAAGGCCGCCACAAGCGGCATACACAGCGTTAGCAATATAATCAGTATCCAGCGGACAATCGCGATAAATATCGCTTTCAGGTATACATAAAGGCCAACGAGAACAAGGATCGCAAGCAGTCCCGGGTTTTTCACCGAAATCTCTGTAATCGAATACAAGGTGTTTACAACCTTGTCAATATCGTACCCAGAGAAAACGATTTGTCGGGCAAGAATATCGAAGAATTGCGTCGCGAGAGACGCAGCAGGTAGCCAGAGGAAAATCGCGAAGAACACCATCACGACTCGCCGGCCGACCTGTTTGCGGACCACTGGATCCATCGACTTGTATCGCAGGCCGACAGCAGCTAGTGTGATGAACTGGAGACCGAGAGCTAAACCGACAATTCCCTCAAAATAGACATTCGAAATAAGTCCACTCCAGGGATCATTAGTGGCGCCTGTGAACGCTATCTCAAGCGGTCCTGCAACAGTGTCACCCTTAGGTGATGGAGTCTCCACTAAAGGCGTGATGAGGGCTCTGAAGAAAGATCTGAATGCGTTCTGTACCCCAGTTGCGAGCCCCTCAAGGAACGCATCAATGCCAGCTTCTATGGGATTTTCGAGTACGCTCTCGGTGAATACCTGTGTTTTGAGGTCCTCGACTAACTTGGTGAGGAATTTCGGGATGAAATCATCGATGAAATCCTGAACCGATGGCACATCGACGTTAACATCGACATCTCCGACGCCCCCTCCATCGCCACCGTCACCATTACCATCGCCACTGTCACCTCCTCCACCATCACCGCAACCAGGAAAAGGATCAGGACAAGGGACTTGCCTCTGGCTCATGAGTCAGTTGATTTTGTGGGGGAGACAGTTGGTGATCCAGTCAGCGAACCGCAATGAGTACCGTTAGTCGAATATGTGATGGTTTGAGAGACGCTCAATATGTTCGCCCAGAGGGACGAAATAGTAAATTCGAGCTTTCGCTCCGTATTATCTGGACAACCGATCCCCTTCCATATGCTGAGTGGCACTGTTGCTGCACCCGTACTGTCGGGCTTGATAACTGAGAACTCAGACGCTAGTCTCTGCCCGGCTGCATCGTTACCAGGGACATTCGCGTACTGAATGATTCCCGGAGAAGTAGGATGTGGGCCCGTGTTTTTGAGGACGATAGCCAAATCTAGGTCATCTACACCGTCAACTGATTCGCCCCACGCAACTCGTTGGACTTCGACAGAAGTGCCAAGCCGGAGTGGAATTCGTTCATCGTCTTTGTCGGTTTCTTCGGTAAGGTTGACAACGATGGTATTTTCACCAGAAGTTATCGCCTCAACTTCTGGTGGCTCCTCGCTGTACTCATTATCCGCCCCGTCAGCAAGGGTAAGTGTCGCCTTTCCCTGTTCAGGAAATGCTAATGTGTACTCATTGTCTCGTGCATCCAATAGATCTATAGTGACTATATCCACCGAGTTTTGGAGTTCTAACTCTAATGATAGCTCCAAGCCATCAGCCACGAAACTGCTGTCAGTGATATACTCCGACTGCTCTTCTGGCGGGACCCAGCCTTCAGCACCGGACTCATCACCAGAACTACCTCCAGTCGATGGAGGTGGGGATTCTGGAGACCCTGAAGACGGTGAGTCAGAACACCCCGCCAGCGCGGTCAGGCCACCGCCAAGGAGTGTCAACGCTGTTCGTCGGTCGATACTGTCGCTGTATGAGTGTGGGTTCTGTGTCATGGTTCGTACCAGCCGAGGAATTTTCCTCTTGTGAGGATGTCAAAGCCGTACAGCAGCAGATAGAGCGGCAGGAACACCAGCCCAGTAATGACGATGAAGTCGATAATCTCGCGAATCGCAGGCAGATTCGCTGTGTCAAGGAAGGACCCGTTCGTCGCCAACGCTGGATAGGTCCGGGACTGGTCCCACCACGGAGCGGGCGGCTCGTACCGCAGTCTTCCCCTCCGAACTCTCGCTTGATCCAGTTCGACTACCACTTTCCCACCATCGGCCGGCGTCAGCCGCCGTTCAACACGGGTCTCACGAGTCGTGAGGATAATCCGCCCACGCTTGAGGGGCGCGCCAGCCCGTGGACGTATCGATACTCGCAGTCGAGTCCCAGCGTCACTCGTGTTCAGCACCTGCGCGGTGAGATTCACTTCGTAGGCAGTCGGTGGCTCACTGGTGTTCACTGAGACGTTTACTGACCGACCACGGACGAGACCGTAGACGGTGAACTTGCCGGCGTCACGAAGCGAGCGGGAACTATGGAGCGTAAATCGGTTGGCCGTCGTCGAGTTGTCCGCTCGGTCTAACTCGATTTCCGGTGGGAGCGACGGCTGCGGTGCCATCGCTGTCTCCGGATATGTGAGGTCAACGGGCACGTCACGAGACTGGGTCGCCCCATCATCCGTTGGGTTGAGCCACTCGTAGGTGAGTTCAGGGCTCGCAGTTACCGGCACTGCATGCACTTCGTAGGGGGCAATCGGCTGCCACTCCGGCGCCACAGTGCTGGGTTCCGTAGCTGTCGTCTCCCAGTCGACCCACCCATCACCGTTGCGAGTGTAGTAGTACCATTGGCTGTGAGCACGCAGTCCATTGTCGAACTGCACTCGATGCCACAACCCAGGTACAGACAGGGTCAGCGCACTGTCGGTTCGAGTCGTTCCAGTCTCGTTGCGCCAGGCCAGCTGGCCGGACACACCGAGTCCGGAGAGATCCTGGACCCGGACCGTTTCCGAGTCGGTCACCGCCATCGTGTACGACCGAACGTGGTTGTCGGCGGGTTGTACCGTCCCCGTGAGTCGAAGCCGCACTGTCAGATTCGTTGTCCCGGACAGCCCGCGGTACTGTAGTTCGGGTGTCAACGACGACGACGTATCTACGACAGTTCCGTTGGCCAGCAATTCGACCTGACCGCCAAGACCGGTGAGATTCGCCCCGACTGGGCTCGTAGTGGAATTGAGCAGCCGGTCATTGAGTCGGAAATTCGACACAGCCCGGACGGTGCCGTTCGGACTCCCGTAGCGCTGCTTGCCCGCTCGGGAATGGACGATGGTCGAGGGCGTAATCGAGAAAATCTCGGTATACACCTCACTGAAGAGCCGCCCGTCGATGTCTGTCGAGGACTGTAACCGACAGCAAGACTCCCAACTCACGTGCGAGGGTCGGGCCGAAAAGTTCGCTCCGCCAGTGCTGTAGCGACCGACATATCGATCGTTCCAGGACGTCACGTTCGGTGGGCGTGATTGGGCACTCTCGGTGCGATTGGCAGCAGGCTGTTGTGCAGCTCGGAGCGTCGGTGTTCCGTTAGCTGTCCGATTCTCCGCTTGCTGCTGAACGATGGGCGACACTCGCTCAGTCTGTAGTCCCACTCCCGAAGCAACGACTGTCGGCGTCGTCACTACCAGACAGACCAATACCGGCACCAACACCCGGAGTGGAACGGACATACGTGCTTATGATCAGGCGAGGGGGTTCACACAGTCGCTGAACGTGAAATTCGCTTGATTGGCGAATTTGCTGATGAGTTCAGGGGAGACAATTGCCAGCAGAATCACCCCAAACCCAGTCATCGACAGGATGAGGTCCTTTCGGGCCTCATTT
Organism: Haloarcula laminariae; assembly: GCF_025457605.1. Taxonomy (NCBI): domain Archaea; kingdom Methanobacteriati; phylum Methanobacteriota; class Halobacteria; order Halobacteriales; family Haloarculaceae; genus Haloarcula; species Haloarcula laminariae. The sequence goes on from NZ_JAMZFY010000004.1 coordinate 46,507, forward strand.
TGCTGGTTGGGGTTGCCCGACGCTCGCATATACGAGAGCCCAGAGCGACCGACGTAGAACATCGTCGTTGGGAGTCCGAGTCCAACCAACGCTCCAAACGTGACATCAAGGAGCCCTTCGACACTGGTGCCACAGTAGGTGTCTCCGAACGTCGTCTGGGCCATTGCGGTCCCGCTAAACAGGAGCAGGACTAGCGAAAACTGGGCGGCTCGTCTAAATGTGGTGTTCGTGGTAGCCTGTGCGGCCCGAAGTTTGGCATGTGCAGCGAGTGATCGGAGTGATATTGAGTGCGATGCGTCCGTACTGCGAGGGCTGTTGCTCATGGATTTCTCTCGTTGGATGGTGGTTGCTTACTGTGCGATGCATTCGAGGACTACACCCGGTCAGGGGACGGGCTTCATTACCTTAGTATTCTTATTAGTGATAGTTTCCCCACGTTCACATCACCTATCTCGGGATACTTCTTTTCGGACTAAAAAGTTTTAGTTTCAATTTTCCCTGAGCCATATATTACGTAGTAATATAGAGAACGGTCTTCTAAGACCTCAAAAGTGGGTTTAATTATAATCGAATATTTTATATTAGTATACTATTGTATATTTTTTCTGAAATAATAATCTATAGGCAAAATAAAAGTCAGCATTAGAATAAATGCTGTTCTGAATGGCTACTTGAAAAATAAGGTTGCACCGATACTGCGTCGGTTCCTCAGTCCAATCCGGTATCGAACGCAGTGGCGAGTTTCTCTCGCATGAACTCCCGTCGGAGTTCACGACGACGATCTTCTGAGAGGTAATCTTCCCAGACGACACTTGCTGAGGCACTCCCCTGTTCCTCAGCGACTTCTTGGATCTGGTGCTCAACCAGCTCTTCAACCGTCGAAGAGTACCGGTCGTACCAGAACCGCCGTGCCATCTGTGGAACCGGGCTACGACCATCAATCGTTTCTGGGAGCGCAGCTCGTTCGGCGAGCTCGTCGAACCAGTTGCGTATGGTTCCGCCGGTGCGGTGACCGCTGGACGAGCGTGGCGACGGAAACAAGTACCCGCTCCAGTCTTCGTCGTCAGAAAACTGTGCGATTCGAGATTCGACGATGTCTTGGCCGTATATGAGTGCAACCGACCCCGGGCCGTTCTTCCGACTCTCGAATTCAATGCGGGAGGCATCATCGTCCAGCACGAGCTGGTCGGCATGGAGGGCCGCAACCTCACCAGAGCGGAGTCCCCACCCACAGAGCGCAACGACGAGTAGCTTCTCGCGAGTGTCTTCGGCGGCTTCGAACAGAGCTGCGACGTGGTCGGGCCCTAGGGGCGGATTCGACGTCGTCCCGGCGTCGTCGCCACTCCAGTTGTAGTCGAGTCCATCGGTGGGATTCAGCGCCGCCTCGCGACGGCTGACCAGTGTTGTGTACCAGTCCGAGACAGTGATGTAGATGCGCCGCAACGTCTCTCGGGCAACCTCTTGGTCCAGCTCGTCGAAAGTAGCCCAGCAGGCGTCGACAGCTTCGTGAGCGGGTACTGTTGACTCTCTGGCGACCGGCGAGAGGAGGTCATCTGTGTCGTTCACCCGAGCATAGGCCCGCACGTAACGGCCGAGTCGGCTTCGGTGGGCGTCGACGGTCGACTCGCTCCAGGACTTGCGCTGTCGCTGGCGGTCGAGGTAACGTTCCAGTGCTTCGACAGTGTCGGCGTGGTCGATCTCCCAGTCGTACCCCTGGGATTCGAGTTCGAGTTCCTGCTCGCAGAATTCCGTGACGGTAGTATCGTGGTGTTCTTGCAGTGTGTAAATAAAGCGCCGGAAGCCATTTTTGTTGAGCCATTCGTAGGTCGGCTGCTCGGTCTTGGGGTTGAGTCCGTCGGCCCGCATGGCGGGGGCGACGACGTCCCAGTAGGCGTCGACGAGGCCGTCGCGGCCCAGCAGTGTCCAGGAGGGCTCGTCCTGGGCGGTGCCTGAATCTGAATCGGCCGATTTTGGCATACTGAGCGGTACAGTATTTTATCTTATATTTTTGTCGACCTTTGTGACCGCGACAGTCACCATAGCCAACAGCAGGAAATGCGCGGAGTGCATAATAATCAATAAACCATATACTGCTATACAGAATGCGTGCCCAGACCATCAGATATTCTGCGTTTGATTCCTACAAACCACCAATTGAACATTAATTCATATAAGCTGATCAGTAGACGTGCGTACTGACAGGAGCCACCAATTGGAGTAATGGAAAAGTAGTTGGTTTCATAAGTGAATCGGTCCGGATACAGCAAGAGAAACACATCTATTAGCCATCATTCGGATCAATCTACTTGCTGTCTGACTATAACCAACTATGTTCCCATATTATACCGGATACTACGGTCCACAGAATCATTCCACTAACCCTATCAACTAACTGGATGGAATTTGACTAACTGCTATGGACTCACGTATTCCTGACTTCTACGAAGAAACTCCGGAGCGACGACGTGAAATCATTACGAGTCGCTGCCTCCTTTCTGAAGAAGATTCTGACGCTCTGAGGGAGGGGCCCAATAGCGAACTCATGGATAGTTTGAGTGAAAACGTGATCGGCAGTATTTCCCTCCCGTTGAGTGTTGCGACAAACTTCGTTATCGATGGCGAAGACGTACTTGTGCCAATGGCGGTTGAAGAAAGCTCCGTTGTGGCAGCCGCTTCGTATGGGGCGAAACTTACGCGTGAGACGGGCGGATTCTCAACCTCTGTCTCGGGACCGTATATGCTCGGACAGATCCAAATTCGAGACATCAGTGACCCATACAGTGCGAAAATGCGGGTTCTCGAACGAGCTGACGAGATTAGATCTATGGCTAATGATCAGGGTGTCCTCGTCTCTCACGGTGGCGGGTGTGAGAACGTTACTGCTCGTGTCGTAGACACCCCTCGTGGCCCAATGGTTGTCGTTCATCTCCTTGTAAATGTGCAGGACGCCATGGGAGCGAATGCAGTCAACACAATGGCAGAGGCAGTGGCCCCGCTCGTTGAAGAAGAGACCAGTGGGGAAGCCGTTCTCCGTGTGTTGTCAAACTTAGCGGATCACCGAGTTGCGCGTGCTCGGTGTACTGTCACACCAGATATGCTTGAGCGCGAGCAGAGTTCGCTGGCTGGAGAAGAGGTAAGGGACCGAATCGTTGATGCGTGGGCCTTCGCCGCCGGTGATCCGTACCGGGCAGCAACGCACAACAAGGGCATCCTGAACGGGATGGATGCGCTTGCAGTTGCAACAATGAATGACTGGCGAGCAATTGAGGCCGGCGCTCACGCCTTTGCAGCCAATGATGGATACGGCCCGCTTTCGACCTACGAAATTGATACAGAGGGAAATCTGTCGTGCAGTATTGAGGTACCAGTCCAAGTGGGCACTGTTGGCGGCGCTACTCGTGCCCATCCAACTGCTAGTGCAGCGATGGAGATCCTTGACGTTGAATCGAGTGACGAGCTAGTGGGAATCTTCGGAGCCGTGGGGCTCGCAGAAAACATCGCCAGTATGCGTGCACTGGCTGATGAAGGAATCCAAACTGGACACATGAAACTTCATGCGAAGAATATTGCCCGTGAGACTGACGCACCCGATGAACTAATTGAGGAAATTGCGGCGCGGATGGTTGCCGAAGATGATATTCGGGCTGGACGAGCCCGTGAATTGGCCGAAGAACTGAGCCAGTGAGACCGGCCGTAATCCCTTGGTAACTACGCAGTTCTACTAATTGGCTGTTTCATTTGAATTTCGTCGAAGAAATCGGTACAACAGAGCCACCAAAACAGCAATCTGTGTTGGCTGTAGATTGTATCCGTATTTGGTTTCATGGGGGTCCACGGGTCTCGGTTAGGAAGTCCTGGTACTGAACGGAGATTGGGTACACGTAGTTGGGGGTGGTTTGAAGAATCTGGGATAGCGTAGGGGGGCTTCGCTCTCACTGAGTCACACTCGTTTTTTCTCCGGTTATCCACATGACGGCCGCAATTCATTCGGCGTAGGCAAAGTTGAGAACCGGTTATCAGGAGGCTCGCTGCCTTTTGATCAAATTTTTGTCGCACGACGGCGAGCATCCGCGTGGCGTGTCCCGCGCTCTCCGGATAGTGGTCGACCGCGATGGGTATACCCCGACTGGTACCCGCGTAGCCGTAGCTTCCGAGTCAAGGGCAGGAGAGTGCGACACGGCAACACACGGACATCACACTGTTTATGGCCGCACGCGAAAACGACTGGATATGAATGGCAAACCAGAGTCGAACACGGACGAGACGGATATCGAATCTACGGAGGGATCGACGCCCGAGAAGGACCCTGACCTGAGGAGCACCGAAGTGACCAAGGGCCCCGAGAGTGCTCCGCACCGCGCGATGTTCCGCGCGATGGGTTACGATGATGCGGACCTCTCCTCACCGATGGTCGGCGTCGCCAACCCAGCTGCGGACGTCACGCCCTGCAACGTCCACCTCGACGATGTCGCGAACACTGCAATCGCTGGCATCGAGGACACCGGCGGGATGCCCATCGAGTTCGGTACCGTCACTGTCAGCGACGCTATTTCCATGGGGACAGAGGGAATGAAGGCCTCGCTGATCTCCCGGGAGTTGATTGCCGACTCCGTCGAGCTCGTCTCGTTCGCCGAGCGGATGGACGCCCTCGTCACCGTCGCCGGGTGCGACAAGAACCTCCCCGGCATGATGATGGCCGCCATCCGCACCGATCTCCCCAGCGTCTTCCTCTACGGTGGGTCCATCCTCCCCGGCCACCACGACGGCCGCGATATTACGGTCCAGAGCGTCTTCGAGGGCGTCGGTACCTACGCTGCCGGCAACATGACCGAGGAAGAGCTCTACGAGATGGAGCACGAGGCCTGTCCAGGAGCAGGCTCTTGCGGCGGGATGTTCACCGCGAACACGATGGCCTCGATCAGCGAGATACTCGGTCTCGCTCCCCTCGGGTCGGCGTCGCCGCCCGCCGAGGATGAAGAGCGCTACAAGGTTGCTCGCGAGGCTGGAGAGGTCGTTCTCGACGCCGTCGAGAATGACCGCCGGCCGAGCGATATCCTCACAAAAGAGTCCTTCGAGAACGCTATCACTCTCCAGACGGCGCTCGGCGGCTCCACGAACGGCGTCCTGCATATCCTCGCGCTCGCTGCCGAGGCTGGCATCGACCTTACGATCGACGAGTTCGACGAGATCAGCAAGCGTACGCCGAAGATCGCGAACCTCCAACCAGGCGGCACGCGCGTCATGAAGGACCTCCACGATGTCGGCGGTGTCCCCGTCGTCATTCGCCGCCTCTTGGAGGGCGGGTACCTCCACGGCGACGCGATGACCGTCACCGGGAACACAATCGCCGAGGAGGTGGAAACGCTCGACTTACCGGACGACGAGGACATCGATGCAGACTTCCTCGCGACGACCGAGGACCCGTTTCACGAGGAGGGTGCAATCAAAATTCTAACTGGGAACCTCGCGCCGGATGGTGCCGTCCTCAAGGAAACGGGTGAGGAAGGCTTCTATCACAACGGCCCCGCGCGCGTGTTCGAGAACGAGGAGGACGCGATGGCCTACGTGCAGGAAGGCCATATTGAGTCTGGCGACGTCATCGTCGTCCGGAACGAGGGCCCACAGGGCGGCCCCGGGATGCGCGAGATGCTCGGTGTCACCGCCGCCGTCGTCGGCCAAGGCCATGAGGACGACGTCGCCCTCCTCACCGACGGGCGCTTCAGTGGTGCGACCCGTGGCCCGATGGTCGGCCACGTCGCCCCTGAGTCTGTGGTCGGCGGACCGATTGCCGCCCTCGAAGACGGTGATACAGTTACTGTTGACATCCGCAAGCGCGAACTCTCTGTCGACCTCAGCGACGAAGAACTCGAAGCCCGCCTCGACGAATACGAGCGTCCCGAGATCCAGTATGAGGGAGGTTTCCTCCGTAAGTATGGCGACGCCTTCGACTCCGCTGCGAACGGCGCGGTGACGAATCCCGCTGTCAAGCGCGACAACTGAGCGAGCGTGCTTGCCCGTCAGGGGGCGTTTCACCGAACGACGGAGCCAATCGGGAGTACTCTCCCGTGTTTTTTGGAGCGAGCGAGGCGCAAAGCTCCCTCAAGGGAGAAAAGACGGAGGTATCTCCGGTGAGCAGCCGAAGCTGACGCATGAACAGATCGAGAAACAAGGGACATTGGACACTTCGATGTGGCCGTTGACTTACGGAGACCCGTGGTTGCAGGAACGCTAAATATATCAGTGGTTGTTCTATCAGTACTGCTGCAGATTCACAGAGTCGTGATTGATACGCCCTCTGTACTCAGCGATTGAGAGCCAAATTTGTTGGCTACTGAGGATTTCACAAGAGTCAACCGAGCCGCTATAGATATTTGTCTCAGTCGCTGTTCTCTCCTGTCCCATCAGCGTCCTCAACTTCTTCAACTGGCTTGAGGTTCGCTTCCATACGATCGTATTTGGCTTCACGAAGTTCCTCTTCTGTCGGCGTCTTCGACACCAAAGACGCACCTTCAGGGAGGTCAAAGTCCTGATCCTGTATTGGTTCCGAATCGGCTACCATTTTGAGGAGTTCCTGATCCCGGTTGATCTTCCCGACCATCTGCTCAAACGCCGTATCCCGTTCGTGTCGAAGCCGCCGGAGTTCTCGGATCTTCCGCTCGAACTCCGTCTGCACTGCCCAATCATACACGCGCCGCCCAAGTATGGTGAGTTCATACCGCTTCTCTGTCCCGTGCTCGGTCGGCCTATGACTCACCGTGAACACGTCGTGATCAACGCCTTCTGAGAGTCGCGAGGAGACCGTCGATCCACTTACCGCAACTGCGTCGACGAGCGCGTTGAACGTCGCTGTTCCCGTCCCGATCTCCGTAACGAGTTCCGCCGCGCCCTTCTTCCGAAGAAACGCCTCGAGTTCGTCCAAGCCCATCGTACTCCCGATTCTCCCCACATCACTATAAGCCCAACTGAAATTTGATTCAAACTGATTCTTGACCTATATCGAATTATGGCTACAACTGATTCTCTAAGTACAGCGCGTATACCCCTTGATATGTCTCTATCTACAAGCTTAGAACAGATAATCGACGACAATGATCAACTATATTTTTACTATACTCTATACAGTTCTTCGCTCCTACTCAGTAGATATTTCTATACAGAATCATTCCAGTATTGGGCCGACCACAACTCAGAAGCGGAGTGGTTCGCCCTGGAGGTGGCTCAATGCCGACTGACCCGTCGGCTGTCGCTGATTCAATCATTGTCCACGCAGAGGCGATCTGTGAGCAGGAGAACCACCTCTGGGATGTCATTCGTCAGCTATCGATTCCCGTCGACAACCTCGGGGATGCCCGCGATCAGAACCGTGTTGACTTTGGGACTGACGAAATGTTTCGCACACTCTTGTTCAAAGGGATTCGAGGCATCTCACAGAACGAATTAGCGCAACGACTTGGCCGGGAGCCGAGCTTAGTCAAGAGCTTCCACCTTGATATCACCGATCTCTCGAATACGCCGACCCAGCAACAGCTCTCGTACACGCATGCGCAGTTTAGTGAGGATACCCAAGAAGTGCTCAATCGGACGGTTGCTGGCGTCCGACAAGTTGCTCTCGACAACGACGTCCTCACGGAAGGGCTCGTCCCATCAGTCCCAGCCGAAACCAAGGAAGAATCACAAAGCACGAATGAGTACAAGAAGGAGAAGGCCCAGAAGACGCTGACGCTCGCTCGAAAACATGTTATCCCCGAATTCGACACGCACCGAGCAGCCCACAAAACGTACTCCGACGAGGTAATGCTAGATATGTTCGCGAGCATCTGCGCGAACAACGGTAGTGCTCATTCAGAAGCCGAGTACGGCTGGCTCACCGACGACGAACTCATCTGCGACGACTCGACCTTCCTACGGGCAATCAAGAAGATAGCCATGCCCAAAGACTCGGACGACCAGCTCACGTTCGAGGACTTCGAGGACGATAACTCGATGCCCGAGATCGACCAGATTCGGGACGCTATTATGACGGCGTTCAACGCCGCGACGAAAAACATCATCAACTCGATCCGTGGTGACGATCCCTTCGACTCTCGTCAGACCGTTGCGGCGATCGACATCACCCACGAGCAGTTCCACGTCTGGCCGTGGGAGGACAAAGAAGCAGGCATCGCGAAGCCAGACTACCCGAAGATGGTGAGCGGGTACAAGAAAGACGGCGAGTACAAGCGCGGGTACAAGTACGCCACTATCACGCTGGTTGGCGACCACGCACCGATCGTTCTCGGTATTGAGCCAGTGAAAGAGAATTCCACGTGGGAGCCCGACGATTCTCCATCGTACTCGAAAGCCGATTTAGTGAGTCGATTACTTGACCGCGCTGAGCAGTTCGTCGATCTGGATCTGGTGATGTTCGATCGCGGATTCTACGTCAACCGAGTGTACGCAGACGTTCACGATCGCGGGCTCACGTATCTCTCACCGGTTCCGACGTACGAGGATGACTTGGCGGCAATTCAGGATATTCAGGAGCATCCGACGGCGGACGAAGCTGTCAAGCACGAGGTTCCATTCGGAATCGATGGCGAGGTACATCACGAGGCTGAGTTCCTCTATGCTCCCAGTACGAGCGATGATGCTGACGGAAAGTACGCGGTGTTCGTAACGAACCAGGACTGCGTCGAGCCCGAAGAAATCTCGAGTGTCGTGAACGGGTACAGTCGTCGGTGGGACATTGAGAACCAGTACAAGTCGATCAAGGATTTCATGCCGAAGACATCGTCGACGGATTACCGGCTTCGGCTGTGTAACTTCGCGCTGTCGACGCTGATCTACAATCTGTGGCGGCTGACGGATTATCTAATCAAGGTCGCGCTCGACGAGCCGATCCGGTCGCCGCCAGTGATCACAGCAAAGACGTTCGTGCGGGCGTTAGGCGACTTCTTGCGTGAGTTCGGGTAACGCTTTTCTCACTCTGGGTTCACTGATTCGGTAGCGGTTGCGCTGTCGGTTTTTGCGGATTTCGAACTAACTATCATATCTATGAATGGTCCGTGGTTGCTAATTCGGTCTCGTCCGATTTTCGCACCGGATTTACAGTCACTAACTCGTGAATTTCCGAGTTTCATTTGTAGGTTTATAAGCACGCGGAGAATGTGATACCCCCCGAAGTGCCTGTCATTCAGAGGGCGGGACTAGCTTACTCCGGTGAGAGATCCTCTATGTCGATCTCGAAGTTGAGCGTCCCGTCGATCACCTCGCGGTTGACCGGGACCTGTTTACCGACCAATTGCTCAACTTCGTCCGGTCCCAGCTCGTAGGCATCCAGAACACGTTTCAGATCGCAATTGGCTCCCCAGACCGGCGGGCGGTTGAGCCACTGTTCAAAGTCGGGACTGCCCGGCAATTGGAGGTGGAGACCCACTTCTTGGCTCTCTTCGGTGACTTCAACGATCTCAACGGTGTCGAGGTCCCCATTCGACTGCACGCTGTCCAAGGCTTCGACGGTGTTGTCGATATCTCCGTCCATGTACGGCCGTGGCGTCGCGCCACGTCTAATCTCTTACTGACGACACGATAATCGGTGCTACTTCATTCCGTAGCCCATCTCCCGCAACTCCTCGCTCACGGAAGCTGGGTTACCAGCAGCTGCTATCAGCGCCGCTTCAAGGACATCAATTTTATAGACTGCCTCGGACTCGAATTCGTCCTCCATCACCTCAATGAGCCGCTCAATATCCGCTTCAGCTTCATCACGAAGAAAGAGATTAGCTCTGTTGCGGCCATCCTGGATATTCTCGCGCTGGTATTTGTATGGGAGACCGTCATCAAGAGAGCTTTCAGAGGAGTCCGTTTCCTGTGAATCCGCGTCAATTGTCGACTCTGTTTCGGGTTCAGGTGCCTCTTCCTCTTCTTCATCTTCGTCGAAGTCATCGAACGGACTGCCAGATCCGGACTTCATTCGTCGAATGCCTCCTTAATCTCGGTAGCGAGGTCGTTATACTTCTCGAGTGTTTCGTGTTCCCGATCAGGAACTCTGCGAACACCTTTTTCACCGTTCTTCCAGCCTTCATCGACGACTTGGTAGGCCGTTGCACGAGAGTCCCACATCTCCTGCATCAGCGACTCACGCTTACGGAAGACCGCTGGCACCTCATACTGGATATCGTTTTGGAGCGTCTGTAGATGTTCGCGGTGCCCAGTTGTATCACCGAAGGCGACCGGCACGACGCCGAGCACACCCACCTCGATATCGAGATTCCCTTCCAGACCAGCGACGAGTGCTTCGAGCCCATCGATACTGAGCGACCCCTTGCCCGAGAGTTCGACCGGAATAAGGATAGTACGAGTGACCATCACGGCGTTGTAGAGCCCTTGACCCTCGGAAGCCTGCGGGTCACAAATGATTACGTCGTACTCCTCTTGGATACCGTTGCGACCAAGCAGCTGGTACAATTGCTCTTCCTGGACCCATTCGTAATCTGGGTCAGAGTGCATCTCTTCTTCTGATTCCTTGGCCCGGCGCATTGAAGTATCCAGGTTCGAGAGCATATTGTGGGCCGGGATCACATCGATATTGTCAATGCCAGTGTCTGTTTTGATGAGGTCTGTGAATGGGCCCTTGCTGCGGCCGACCATGTGCCGGACTAGGTTATCGGCTTCAGGATTGTCACGGTCATCGTCGACGTCAAAAATATAGGACAGAGAGGCATCTTGCGGGTCAAGATCAATGATTAGCGTCCGAAGGCCATCCTGAGCGTGCGCATGGGCGAGATTCGCTGCCGTCGTTGTTTTCCCGACGCCCCCAGCCTCGCTATAGACTGTGTATGCAAGCATAATATGGAATGTTCTTTGCAACTACTAATAATTAGCGTATATTACTAACACTCGTTATTAACGTCTACTGCTACTTTTTGTTCTTAACGTTAGTAACGAACAGTAGTATCTACTATGAATGTTGTGTGGTAGATACAAATGGTCGAACCCACTGTTCGTAACTACTGTTTGTCAATCAAACATTTGGAGGAGATGCAGACTGCACAGAAATTATTTACAAGTCCAGACCTCGGCAATCGAATTCAGCTCTGATTTTTCCTAAGGCAACTGCTTGCCTTTATTGGAGTAAACGTAAGCACCCGAGACCGGACGAGAATTAGCCGAATTCGGACGTTTGAAGGCCTATGAAAGTCGTTTTTCGCTTGCTTATTATTTATATATCATATACCGCTATACTATTTTCACTCGAGTCAGGGATTAAGCTATTACGAAAGGATCACCGTATTACAATTAATTCAACTGGACAATCAGACGGCGACAACACAGATATGCAAAATTTCAACGGAATAGATGAAATTGACACCGCGCTGTTGAAGTGAATGTCCTCTGTTGTAATCATCAACACTGACGTATGTCTCACCGAGATATGGAAGCAGGAGGAAAGGAGCCTCAATGGCCTGGTTACATCATGTTTACTGGTCTTCTGTGTATCATCGGTAGTATACTCATCAGCCTCGCCTTGGGACCCGAATTAGGATACAGCAGTATCTTAGCAGGGATGAGATATTTCGGGTTCGCTCTAATCGTCGTGGGGTTTCTTATTTTTGTGACAGTAGAGTGAGGTACACATCAATAAGACCGACGACTGACTCCCCACGGGAGGTGACTGCTAGGCCGTAACACAACCTCTGGTTAGTCGAGTTCCGTGCAACAATTTCAGATGGCTATTTTGTCAAATCTAAATTACATCTAATTTAGCGGTACATATTGAGCCGCTGTAGGACTGATCCAACTAGTACGGCGATGGGGATGATTTCGAGCCGCCCGACCCACATATTGAGTATCAGCATGGCCTTCGCAGTATCGGGCATATCCGGCCCGGTGATACCACTGCTGAGGCCGACGTTACTCTGTGCGCTCATCACGTCGAAGATGACGTACTCCAGCGGGTGGGCCGGTGAGAGCACACGGAGCAACACTGCGACGCCGATAACGAGGAATGTAATCCAGAGGATGAACACGACCGTCGCTTCAGTGTACTCGCGTTGGGCCTGTTCTTCGCTGAGCTTCCGGTCACCTATCTGCAGGTACGCAATGGCGGACTGCGGGCGGAAAACGTCCTGTATCTGCCAGACAGTCCCCTTGATCAGCGTTATCACGCGGATGAGCTTGAGACCGCTGACAGTCGACCCCGCTGCAGCACCAGTGAGCATGCCGAGACAGGCCCACAGCGTAGCACCAGCACTCCAGACTTGCTCGGTTCCGCCACCGATTGCCGTGCTTCCGAAGCCAGTGTTCGACGTTGCGGAGACGAACTGGAAGAGCGCGACCCGGAACGTCTCTTCAAGCGTCGCGTACTGACCGTTCGCGTACAGGATTGCCGTAAGGACAAGCGAGCCGACAGTGAACCAGATGAACACCCATCGGGTCTGGAGATCGGTGTACAGATTCCGCACCTCGCCTTTGAATATGAGGTAGTGGATCGGGAAGGCGATACTGCCAGCGACCATAATCGGCACAGTCGCGTACTCGATCAGCGGACTGTCGTAGTACCCGATAGACTCTGCGTGAACGGAGAATCCACCGGTAGCGATACCAGTCATCCCGTGATTGATAGCGTCCCACAGCGGCATGCCGGCCAGCAGGAACAAGACAATCGACCCAAGCGTGAGCCCGACGAAGATTTTCCAGATCTCGCGGACGGTGGTCACGATGCTCGGATGGATCTTCTCCGAGCGTGCTTCGCTCTCGTAGAGGGTGTAGGAGCCACTGCTACCTCCTCGTCGGAGGATAGCAACCGTCAGGACGATGACGCCGACGCCGCCGACCCACTCGATGAACGACCGCCACCAGTGCAGCGAGCGCGGCAGTTTTTCTTCGACAGCGGCTACAGTGAGCCCGGTGCCGGTGAAGCCGCTCATACTCTCGAACACCGCATCCAGTGGGTTGAGGAAGATAGCCGTCGTCTCGTCCATTGCCGGCGTGTTCATCCAGATCGGCAGCGGGTCGAGCTGGATAGTCCACGCGATGAGGAGAAAGGGCAGCCCGCCGAGGACGCCGACGAGCGCCCATGCAGTAGCTGCGGTAACCATCGCCTCGCGTTTCTCCGGCGGGTCAGCGTCTTCGTAGCGCCAAACCAGCAGACTCCCGAGACCGGCCATAATCAGCGCCGAGATGAGGAAGGCCGGAATCGCAAAGAACTCGCCGTTTACTGCCGCGACGAGGACAGAAATCATCATCATAAACGAGATAGCTTGCACGATGCGACCGACGTCACGGCCGACGGTTCGTCTGTTTACGATCATCTCAGGATAATTGAGGACTGCTCACAGGCTGAATCCGTTCGAATCGTTCGTTTCGTGGTCCTCGTAATGGCCGAAAATGTCGGTCACTTCCGGTGTAGCCCCGGTTCCGGAGTACACCGTCAACAGGTCTCCCTGTTCGATACGAGTCTGTCCACGCGGAGTGATGGGCGAATCCGATTCGTTCCGTTCAATCGCCACAACGAGCGTGTCTTCGTCGAGTAATCCTTCCTCGTCCGCTTCGATGAGGGTCAGGCCGGCGATTGGTGCGTCCTCGGCGACAGTTATCTCGAACACTTCGGCGACATCGCCGACCCGCATGTAATCGACAATCGAGGGGCGGTCCACAGATCTGAACAGCGATTCGGCGATGAGGCGCTGTGGGTTCTCCATCGTATTGACGCCGATTTGCCGGAAGAGGTTCATGTGCTCCGGATTGTGGACGACCGAGACGATGCCAGGGATTTCGAGTTCCTGTGCGAGCAGGCAAATCATGACATTGGTCGCGTCCTGGTCCGTCGTCGAGATGATGGCGTCTGCGCGTTCGGCCCCGGCATCCTCTAACGTCTCCTTGATTGTGGCATCCGCATTGATCACCATGCAGTCGAACTCACTGGCGACCTCGTCTGCCCTGGCTGCGTCTTTCTCGATGACGACGACTTCGTTTCCGGTTCCCGTTGCGATTTCGATGAGCGGCGTTCCGATATCGCCGGCTCCGACAGTGATTATATACATGTACTTTCACTCCTACTGGTGCCGTTTGCGCTGCGTAATTCGTGGTCAGGATGCCGAACGCAGTGCTTGTCCTGCTGCCTGCTAACCTGACATTGCGGACCTAAGTTCGTAGTCACTTGGCAGTAGATTACGGTCCTAGAATAAAAACTCCGCTATCTTGCGGTATCAGTATAATATGGGGCTTCAGGTCAGTATTCGGGAGTGGTATTGACTTTACCACCAGAATAAGAGTGATATAAAATCAATCGTGTCATCACGAGGGTGTCATCGGCTTGTTCGTATTGCCGAAGGCTTCTAGTGTCGACTCGGGCACGCCGTCCCGGGCGAACACGGAGATGAGGTCACCAGAACGGATCTCTGTGTCACCTTTCGGCGTAATCATTTCTTCCCCCCGTTCGATGGCGATTACGAGGACTTCACTGCCAAGCAGCGATTGTTCGTTGGCTTCCCGTAGCGTCGTGTTGACAATCGGTGCGTCCTTGCTGACTGTCACGTCCACCACTTCGGCGCCGCCAGAGAGTGACACCATGTCGGTCATGGCACCCTGCTTGCTCGCGCCGTCCGGTCCGAACGGCTCGTATGGCGTAAAATACTCCTCCTGAATCAGGTCTTCGTCCTCGATTTCCAGGCCGAGCTTGCTGAGCTGGTGTGCAATCCGCGTCAGGTCGCTCATCTCTTCACCCACGGCCTTGACCTGAAGGTTGCCACGCCCTGTCCGGAGTTCCCGGACGTTCACGACACCGGGTACGGTGAGCGCCTTTCTGGCGAGATTCTCTCGCTCACTTGCAGAGGTGTTACAGACAAATAGATTGGTCATGCGGCTCTCACACCGCTCGTAGTCGATGTCCGCGTGATACCCCTTGATAATTCCCGCCTCTTCGAGCTGGTCAATGCGGTTACGAATCGTCCCCGGAGAGACATCCATCTCCTCCGCGACCATCGGGGCCGAGATGTTCCGTGCGTCCTGCTGTAGCGCGTGGATGATGCGCTTGTCAATTTCGTCGAGACGACGACTCATAGGGGAATTACAGGGCGCGCGCCAATCCCTTTTTCCCCTTCTGCCAGTGTCTACGATTCGAGGCGTTGGACGATGGCCTGACGGACCGACATCGCGGACTCTTCGGGACCCCGAGCCATGACCACAGTCCGATCAGCCTGTTCACCAATCGTCTCGGGTAATGAGCCGAAGACGGCCTGTGACACCGCACCAGTGCGGGTTGCACCCACACAGATAGTATCGTACTCCGAGGCCGCATCGAGAATCGTCCCCTCGATATCCTCGGCGACCTCGATACGGCTCTCGTATTGAGTCGCTTCGAGACCGGCCCGCTCGACGAACTCCTCAATGAGCACCTCCCCGCGCTCCTGTGGCGACGCACCTTCGTCATCGTCGCCTGGTTCCTGGACGTTGAACAGCGTCAACGAGGTATCCTCGCCGGACGCCTCAGCAAACTCCGCTGCCCGCCGGGCGGTAACTGGTGCGTGGGGGCCCTCACCGGCGAGGACCATGATATCTCCCTCTCCGCGCCCGTCCTCGGGCCAGAGTTTCACGAGCGTCGCATCACACGAAGCGCGGCCAATGACGGGGTCGATAGTCGAGCCGAGGACGTGTTCGCGCCGACTCCGTGTGCCTTTCCAGCCCAGCAGGACGTGGTCGGCGTCTTCCTCCTCGATGACGTCCAGAATCGCCGAACCGGCGTTGCGGCCGACGATTGCGCGAGTTCGTAGACCGACATCGAGCTCGTCGGCAATGTCCCGCGCGGAGTCCAGCAGTTCCTGCTGTCTTTCAACACGTGCTTCCTCGAAAGTGAGGTCCTGCGCTAGCGAGGTCTGCTGTGGGACTTCGATGATATTCACCACGATGACTTCGGCCGTCTCACTATCGTGAGCGTGTGCACTGGCCGCTGCCATCCGGAGCAGGTCCCGTTCGGTTTCGGGGTTCGCTACCGGTACAACGACTTGGTAGCGCCCCTGTCCGTCGGTAACTTTCGTCGGACCCGGCGCGATTGCTTCCCCGACCAAGCTCTGGCTGAGCGCCCGGTCGCGTGCGTAGACGGCGTACCAGAGGATCCCAAAGACGACGATGACACCGCCGATAGCCTGCACGATAAGGCTCATCTGGAGCAGAATGGCGATACAGGCAATAAATCCGAGTATCGGGACAATCGGATACAGAACGCTCGGAATCCGGAACGACGGGTCATAGGCCTCGGGGTCGGCACGTCGCAGGACGACGACCGCGACGTGGACGAGCGCGTAGGTGACGAGATACATGAAACTCGCCACTTCAGCGAGTGTTCCGATACCGACGCCGATGGCGATGAGCACCAGCGTGATGATACCTGTCGCGGTGATTGCACGGTACGGCGTTCGGAACCGGTCGTGAACCTCGTTGAGCCAGTTAATGAGAATCTTGTCACGACCCATGGCAAAGTTCACGCGGGCCGCCGAGAGGATACTCGCGTTCGCACTCGACACCGTTGCCAGAACAGCACCGACAATCATTGCCAGCGCGCCGATGGAGCCCATGAACTCGGTCGCCACGTCAGCGACCGGAATCTGTGAGGTTGCGAGCGCCTCGATGGAGAGCGTCCCCGTCGAGACGAACATCACACCCACGTACATCAGCGTGGGCGTCACAACCGCGGCAATCATCGCCAAAGGGAGGTTCCGGCTTGGGTTCTTGATCTCCTCGGCGCTGGTTGCAATCACCTCGAAGCCGATGAACGTCACGTAGACGGTTCCGATGGTGGCCGCGACGGCCGGCCACCCGTTGGGGTTGAAATCCCCGATAGTCGGGCCATCGACGATTCCGATGCCGAGGAAGGTGACGATGAGACCGACCAGCGTGAGGACAATAACGTTCTGCAGTGCGCCGGTCTCCTTGACGCCGTAGTAGTTGACGCCGGTCAGCAGTGCTGCCATGACGAGTGCAGCGACAGTAATCCCAATCTCGCCCCATCCGGCTAGGAAGCCGACATACTGACCAAGGCCGGGTAGCAGGTATTGGCCGAACCCAATCATGTAGAAGGCACTGGCGAAAGTCAACCCGGCCCACATCCCCCATCCGACGATACTGCCGAAGAATGGGCCCAGTGCTCGATTGACGTAATAGTAGCTCCCACCGGCTTTCGGCATCCCGGTGGCAAGCTCCGAGAGCGAAATCGCCGCGAGCAGCGAGACAAGCCCGCCGGCGAAGAAGGAGATCATGCTTGCAGGACCCGCCTGTTCGGCGGCGATACTCGGCAGGACGAAGATGCCGGCACCAATCATCGTCCCGAGTCCAATAGTGTACGCTTCGAGGAAGCCGAGGTCGCGTGCGAGTTCCTGGTCAGTCATGGTCTGGTAGTGTGATAACAGGCAAGTCGCTCTCCGAGACGAGTGACAGCGCCACGTCACCGGTCAGCAGACGGATCCACCGACTGCCACCACGTGGAGTGAAGACGATAGCACTCGCGTCGATGTCGTGTGCTGTTTGGATAATCGTTTCTGCAACGTCAGTCCCGTAGCGAATATCAGTTGTGACGGTGATGTCGGAGTCCACAAATACGCCACGGGCGCTATCGAATATCTCGTGAGCGTATTCTTCACGCTGTTCGACTGAGGCCTTGTCCGGTGCACCACCGGCCTTCTCGATCACGTTGATAACAGTCACGTCGCCCCCGGTTGATTCTAGATACGGTCGGATAGCCCGCATCGTTGCTTCAGCGTCTTCCGGTGAGGCCACGGGCACCAGTGCATGGGTGAACAACGACGTGGACATGTTACACCCTCCCCAATCTAGTGCCAACGCATCGAGTATGATACCCTCCGGTAATTGTGTTCCGAACCATACTCCATAGTCTACGGGACTGGTTAATCAATTGTTTGTCTCCGGCGTTACCAATTCATCGTATAGGGAGTATATATTGTTCTAGCTGCGGAATGCGGAACAATGCTGTGGATTTATTACGGATAGAAAAGCAGTAGTTGCATGGCTCACGCTGAAACGAGTCTCAAAGAGTTTCTGGAACGGTCCGAGACTCCAGATGCTCCACCACGTATTCTGTATCCGATTTTCAGTTCACACGATAGTTTCACGTTCGAGACTGCATTGAATATCGCAGAGGGCGTGGGGGGTAAACTCATCGTACTGGATTTGCTTACAGACGACAGCCTCCAGAGTGCAGAGATCACTCATGTCGGTCGAAAGCTACTGCAAGCCAACCTGGACGAGAACCACACGGCCGACGCTCACCTGATTGTCGAGGAAACGAGCAGTCCACTCAAAACAGCGATCAAAGTAGCGCAGCAACGAGATATCCAGCTTGTCGTCCTTGATGAACACACTCCCGATCTGTTCGGGGAGGGGCTTCGCGGTGACGCGGCCGACCGGATGAGAAAAAAAGCATCGTGTGACGTCCTTTCGGTCACATACTCTCGTGCCGGTCCGGGTATCGCATCAGTACTCGTCCCGGTCGCCGAGGGGAAACATTCTGGCCTCGGTGTCATCGTCGGGGGCGCCCTCGGAGTGGGTGCGGACGCACCCGTCGACCTCTTTCACGTGTCCGAGGAGAAAACCGATGCTGAAGTATCACGGGTCTCGGACCTGTTCGAACGGGCTCGGGACCGCCTCCCTGAATCGGTCGAACTGGACACATGGCACCTCGAAGCGCCCGACGTCGCCGAGGCAATCATCAACGAGTCCGCACATTACGACGTGACTTTAATAGGCAAACCGAGCCAAAGCGGTCTCCGGGAGTTCGTTACGGGCTCGATTACAGCAGCTGTGACCAAAGAGTCGGAAAACGCCGTCCTTACAGTACAGCGAAACGGTGATTCTGGATTCAGCTTCGAGCAGGGGTAGCGGAGGATTCGAAACAGTGACTGCACGTCACAGTATCTCTGACTGCCGCTGTGAGTCAACTACGTCTGGCCTGTCAGCGTTCCGGCCAAGCGCTTCCTCCCAGCTTTGAATCATCTGAGTTCGATGGGGAACCCACCAGACGAAAGAGACTTCAGATTTCTGGTATGATTTCGGTATAAGTAATTAAACTCGAATATAGAACTGTATAAGGAATCTAGACACCAATTTTTATAAGGTGGCGCAATTTCTAGAGCAGAGAAGACCGCTCCCGCGAGAGCAACCAGGTCGTTCGAAGACCGGCTCACCGGCCTGAACCGACCGCTTAGCGGGCCAGAAACAGCAGTAACCGGAATAACATATGACCCAACCTGATACAGCTCCCCCCGACAATATCCCGGAGGAAATCACGACGGCACTAGAAGCCAGCAGTGATTCCCAACTCAGGGAGATTATCCATTACGCACAGCAGCTCCTGCGGGAGCATCCACCGCTCACGGACGCGATCGAATCACGGGCGGGTGAAGACCTCGTTCGAACGGAGGACCACGGAGCGTACACGATTGTCATCGTCGAACGCCCGGACGAAACGGGCAAAGCACGTGGGCCGTTCGCCTACAGAGTCGGTTGGGAACACGGTATCGGCGACGAGGACGGGAAGTACCGGTGGCATTACCTCGGCAAAGTCTACGGTGCGGACGGGGGTGACTGAGATGTCCCCGTCGTTTTTCCAGCGCGTCGTCGTGCCAGTCGCCAACGAAGACGACGCGAAGGCAACAGTTGCCGCCCTTCGCCCGTACGTAGCGGAGTCAGATTGCACTGTAATTGCCGCCCACGTCATCGAGAAAGCCGGTGGAGCACCGGACAAGGCGTCAGTCGAACAGCGAGAACAGTTTGCGAGAGACGTATTCGCTGTCGTTACCGATGGGCTCGCTGATACTGATATCGCACTCGAAACAGAGCTCCTCTACGGCACCGAGATCGCATCGACACTCATCGATGCAGCACACGAACTCGACGCCAGTGCAATCGTGTTCACGCCCCGTGGCGGGAGCCGATGGCGGAAACTGTTGAGCGGGGACGTTACGCACAATCTCGTCAACAACAGCGACATCCCGATTCTAGCGCTCCCCGACCGTGAGGTGAGCGGCGCGTGAGTATAGCCCGGAGACAGGTGGCCGAATCGACAACAAACCACTAACGGAAACTATACATGTACATCATAATCGTTGGCGCTGGCGATATCGGATCACCACTGATCAACATCGCCACGCGAACCGGAAACGAGGTCGTCGTCATCGAGGAAGACACAGGCAAAGCCGACGAGATAGCAAGCGAGTTCGACTGCCTGGTTCTCAATGCGGATGCGACCACCAAAGAGACGCTGCAGGATGCTGGAGCTGACCGGGCTGATGCCATCATCTCGACGACGGACCAGGACGCGACCAACGTCATGGTCTGTCTGCTTTCGAAAGAGTTCGACATTCCGGCAGTCACGTCAGTCGTTCATAATGCGGAGCACATGAACCTCTTCCGCCAGATCGAGGTGAACACGATTGAAAACCCACAGCAACTCATCGCCGAACATCTCTATCGTGCGGTTGCCAGACCAGCTATCGTCGATTACATGCGAATCGGTGATGACGCGGAGGTGTTCGAAATCACAGTGACGGAGGACGCGCCAGTCGCTGGCAAGTCACTCACAGAGGCGGGTGAGGAGGGTATACTTCTGGATGATGTTTTGATCGTAGCCATCGCCCGTGAGGGCGAAGATAGGCCACTGACACCGCGCGGGAATACGCGAATCGAGCCCGGCGATCTGTTGACAGTCTACTCCGCAGCCGGTGCAAACCCAGCGCTCACGGACATCTTCGGCCATTACGAAGACCGAACGGTGTAATCGAGGGAGAATTCAAAACAATGTCCAATTCATCCGTCGGTCGGCCTGGCTTCCTGACTGCCTCGAAAACAGTCTGTCGAGACATCGGTGCCCTGCAAGTACTCATCGGCGGGCTGATGCTGGCACCGTTGCTCGTCTCGCTGGTCTATCAAGAGTGGTACAGCGCACTATCCTTCCTAATCGCTGCAGGCCTCACTGCGCTCGCTGGCGGGGCAGCGTACAAGGTGTGCGAGGATGCCCCTGAACCCAAACGCCATCACGCGATGATCGTCGCGGCCCTCGGATGGGTCGCTACGGCAGCGTTCGGTGCCCTGCCGTTCGTTATCGCGGCCTACATCACGCCGCCGGCAGTACTCGAATCCTTCGTGCCGGCAGGCGCGAGCTATCAGTCTAGTCTCCTCAACTTCCAGAATCCGCTCCACGCTTTCTTCGAGAGCATGAGCGGGTATACGACGACGGGCCTGACGATGAGCGTTCACGAACCGTCGGTAGGCCACGGGTTCCTCTGGTACCGCTCGCAGATGCAGTGGATCGGCGGCGCGGGAATGATCGTCCTCTCGCTGGCGATTCTCCGACAACCCCACGGAACTGCCGGGATTTCGTTGTACCAGTCGGAAGCCCGAAGCGAGAAGCTACGGCCGAGCATCGTGGGCACCGCGCGTGAAATCTGGAAGATCTACGTCGGCGTCACCGCACTGGTCGCCGTCTATCTGGCGGCGGCGACGTTCCTCGTGACTCCGAGCTACGGCATCGAGCCGACGCTCTTCGACGCGGTCAATCACGCGATGACTGGCCAGTCGACTGGCGGATTCAGCACACTTGATGCGTCCATTGCCGGCTACGACTCCTACGCCATGGAGCTCGTTCACATCCCGGCGATGATTACCGGGGCCATCTCGATTCCGGTCTACTACGGGGTGCTCTCCGAGCGTGACATCCGGGAGTTCACGCGTGACCCGCAGGTCAGAGTGCTGTTTGGGTTCTTCGTCGTCGGTGTGGTCGGTCTGACGGCGTTCCTCGCTCGGTGGGTCGGCGTGCCCTACAACGGTGACCCGATAGCGTACGTCGGACGTGTGGCGACGAGCCAGGCGTTCCGTGACGGGCTCTTCCAGTTTATCAGCGCACAGACGACGACGGGGTGGCAGACATCCGCCATTGGCGACTGGAACAACGGCGCGGTCATGTTCATCGTCTTCGGCGCGATGTTGCTCGGTGGCTCCGCCGGTGCGACGGTCGGCGGTATCAAGCTCCTCCGTGGCTACATCATCGCCCGCGGCATCAGTTGGGAGGTCACTCGCGTGTTCCTCCCTGACCACGCTATCGACGACCTCCGTATCGGCCAGCGGATATTCAAAACCGATGAGGCAAACGACGAGATCCGCGCCGCGACGACGTTTGCGTTCGTGTACCTCGTCTTGCTCGTCCTCTCGCTGTTCGTCCTGTTGGCAGTGCTCCCGGCGGATTTCACACTTGCCGATGGGATATTCGAGGTAGCGACGGCACAGGGGACTGTCGGTCTGTCGTCGGGGATTACTGGCCCGGATATGCCGGTCACTGCTGAAGTCCTGTTCATCATCCAGATGTGGATGGGGCGGCTCGAAATTATCCCCGTCCTCGTCCTGATTAACGCGCTCTTCAGGCGGTGACTCGTATGTGCAACCAGATTAGATTCCGTCCGCCTGTGCTGGATGTCCCCGGCCCGCCACTGAGCTTCGGCTCACCCACTCGTACCGCTTTGCAACTAACACCATCACGATACCACGACCAATGTATGTAATCATCATCGGCGCAGGCCGCACAGGTAGCACCGTTACCAATCTCGCAACGCAGGACGACCACGAGGTGGTCGTCATCGAACGCGACACCGAACTAGCCGAGGAAGTGAGTGCGACCTACGACTGCATGGTCATCAACGCCGACGCGGCGTCGAAAGACATCCTGCTCGAAGCCGGCATCGAGGAGGCGGACGCACTCATCTCGACGACAGAGAGCGACTCGGTGAACCTCATGGTGACCATGTTCGGGAAGCAGTACGGGGTCGAGACGCTCGTGAGTTCGATCAACGACCCCGCGCATATGGAACTATTTGAGGACCTTGGCGTGAGTATCGTCGAGAGTCCCCATCGTCTCAATGGTCAGTATCTCTACCGGGCAGTCCAGCATCCAGCGATTCAGGACTTCATGCCCATCGCCGGCCAAGCTGAAATCTTCGAGGCGACAGTCGATACGGGCGCTCCAATTGACGGCCTCAATCTAATCGAGGCCGACAACGACGACCTGCTGCCTGAAGAGACGATTATTGTCGCCATCGTCCGCGACGACGAACTGCTAATTCCACAGGGAGAGACCGAGATCCGTGCTGGTGACACCGTCACAATTTTCGCCAGAAACGGGGCGACGAGCCAGATTACCGACGTATTCACAGGGTCATAACGATGTCTGATGACTCTGAGCAGGCTGAAGTTCGAATCACCACTCAAAAGCAATCGTCCGACTCGGATGATGAGTCATACCTCCGTAGCGGCCCGCTTATCCAGGCGCCGGATTACACTATCATCGTTCCTGTCACCGAGACGCTGCTCGACACGTATACAGGGATCAACGTCCGCCGGTTCCTCCAGACAGCGGTCGCACTGGCAGCTGAGAACGACGGCCGGGTGCTCTTACTCGCCGTCGAGACTGTTAGCGACGAAGCGGCGTTGGAAACCGTTCGGGAGTACGTACAAACGGGGCAACCGAGTGAGGACGAGCCAGACACCCCCATAGAAACCATCGAAGAGAGACGGAGACAGTTAGCGGAGATGGTTGATGTGGCGCAAGAACTCACCCCGAGTGTTCCAGTCGGTGCAGCCGTCCGGACTGTAACTGATCTAACGGAGGGTATTCTCGATGTTCTAGACGGTGAGACCGAGACAGCTGTCCTGCTGCCGCGTGGGACCGGGCTCGACGAGGGCTGGTTACTCAATCGAAGTTCGATTGACACGATTCTTGCTGACGCTGAGTGTGACGTTTTTGTCGAAAAAATGGGGGCACAGGGAGGGGAGAACGCGTTGTATGTCCCGAGTGCCGATGAGCACATTGTGGCATCGCTCGCCGAATCGGAAGCGGAAACGATAGACTCCATACTGGTACCTGTTGGAGCGGGCCCACACTCTGCCCTTGCTGCAGAAGCAGCGCGTGCAGTAGCACATGCCGCTGACGCATCGGTCACCGTTTTCCACGTCATCGCTCCCGATTCAGCTACTGATGCCGGGAGTGACGGTGAAGATCTGCTGAGGTTCGCTGAATACGTTCTTGGACCTGACGTGGCGACTGCAACAGAACTCGAAGAGGCTGCTGATACGACTGACGCGATTGTCGAGAAAGCCAAGTCGCATGACCTCGTATCGATAGGAGCGCCGGAGGAGAAATCCCGCCTAGAACAAGTAATCTACGGGTCTGTAGAGGATACGCTCTCTGATCTCAGTCGGGCAACCGTACTCATGTCGCGTGACTCTGATCAGACCATGCGTTCACTCTACTACCGGTGGAAACGGGGTATTGAGAAAGGAGACAACAGTGGCGAGTCTGAAAATGGGTCTTCATGATTTCACTCAGGTCTTGAGATTATCCGGAGCTGATGGGGAGACGACAATATGACATTCACACGTTCCAAGACCGCCCGTATTGCGGATGTTCTAGAGAGATATCTCAAGAAGTCTGTGTTCATCGGCGTCCAAGGTATGGTAGCATCTGGAACAGTCGCCATGGGTTATCTTGTTATCGGTGGCTTGCTCACTGTTGTCAATAGCCCATTGGCTCCACAGTCATTTCTGTCGATGGAAAATGATCCATACTTTTTCTGTTCAATAGCAGTAGTTTCGATATTCATCATTCAAGCCACCGGATCACTCATCCTGTACAAGTTTCTCACGGGTGTCGAGGACCAGCGGTCACAGTTCGTTATTTTGGTGAGTTATATTGGACTGGGTTTCGGGGGAGCTGCTCTCCGATTTACTCTTCCGCAGTCTCTCGATTTTGTTCTTACTCTCCTGTGAGCAACGAATAGAATAACAAGGGAGACATAACCGTGTATTCAGAAGGCGGCGTTGTCGATTTCTCGGCCTCTGGTGATGAGTACGAGCCTCTTATTGACTATCTGATTGGACCGATGTTTCACGAACGCAGTCTCATTTGGGATGTGTAGGTGATGCGTCCTCGTCATTTGCCGCCGGTTCACGCTGGACAACCAGAACGGGTCCGAGGAACTGGTCTGCGACCTGGTCGGCCGGCATCCCGAACACGAACGTCACGAGCGACGGATCCGTTTCACCCATCACGACGGCATCGAACGCCTCAGCTGCATCGACGATCGCATCAAGGGGCCCCTGATCTCGCTCAACCCGCGTCTCGATTCTCGGTTCATCGACACCGAGATCACCCAGCCGATCGACCATCCCATCGAGTAGTGTCCCAATGTCTTCGTCCGTTTCCTCCGCCTCGGCGACGTGGTACAGCGTTATCGATGTGTCTATCCCCCCGAACACGCCGGCGACGACGAGTTCGTCACCACGTTCGATCACAAAAGGGGCACCGGGATTGGTGATGACGGTCCCGTTCCGTTCGGCGGCGATCACGGTACATCCCGTTCGATTCCGGATGTCTGCCTCACCGAGCGACTCGCCAACCACACCCGGAGCCTCCGTTCGAACGAGTTTGAGCTGCGTGCTTGGAGACAGGATCTCTTCATAGAGAACGATCGACGCGAGCATTCGCCCGCTGACGGCGGCGAGCGAGAGGACGTGGTCTGCTCCGGCGCGATACAGTTTCGACGCGTTCTCGCGTTCGTTGGCACGGACGATGATTTCGATCCGGGGGTTCAGTTCTCGAATCGCAAACGTTGCGAAGATTGTCGTCGAAGAGAAAGCCCCGTGCTATAGCGCGGGGAGGATGTCAAGCGTCTTCACCGTCCAGTTTGGTCTGTGTCTCCGTCTCTGCCGTGAGATTGAGTTCGGCAATGAGACGAGCACTCATAACCTGTTCAACGATTGCGAACAGCTGGTCATCGTCAGTGGTATAGTCCGCGAAAATACCGAGTGGCACTTCGCCACCGGCCATCTCGCGGTGACCGCCGGCGCTGCCGACGTCAGAAAATGCCTTGTCGAGCACGTCGCCGATGTGGATCCGAGAATCGGTCGACCGGGCGGACAGTTGAACCCCGTCCTCGACGATACCGAAGACGATAGCCGTCTCGACACCCTCCAAGGTCGCGAGGTAGTCGGCCGCTTGGGGTAACGCGTCACGCTCGCTGGTCCGACCAATCCCCGAGATGAGGACCGAGCCACGGACGCTCCGATTCGTGATCGCCTCCGCGATGGCGTCGACGGTCGCGCTGGTGACCGACGGGTTCGAGAGCGTCCGGAGTAACGCACTGTCGGCGTGGTCGTGGAGCCAGCCCGCAGCGTCGTACTCGTCGCGTGTCACGCCGCGGAGGAACCCGAGCGTCTCGCGACGGATTGCGAACAGGAGCGCCGTGCCGAGGGCGGCATCCATCTCGGTAGCTAATTCTCGTACGTACTCCGTCAGAATCGTCGCCGTCGCGCCGACCTGCTCACGATGATCGATGAACTGCGCCTCGATTTTCTCGCTCGGATGGTGGTCGATCACGATATCGACCGGGGTTGCCTCCGGGACCCGATTGTTCGCCCCCGGAACCGAATGATCGACGAACGCAAGCAGTGACCCCTCGGGGCGGTCTTGGACGACCCCGGGCTCGAACGGCTTCACATCGATATCAAGGAGGTTGACGAATGCCCGATTCTGCTGATGGGAGATATCACCGCTGTACAGAATGTGGTGTTCGTCAATGCCGGCGGCCATCGCAATCCGACCTAACGCGAACGCGCTTGCGAGACAATCAGGATCCGGGTTGTTGTGACAGACGATGGTGAGCGTCTCGCCATCAGAGAGGAGTTCGTTGAGTTCATGTGCCGGATGCATGCCATATTATTGTGAAAGCGCACACAAGCGTCTGGTGTACCGAATTCGTCTCTGACCGGTAAGTCAAATAATCTCGTCAATCAGCTCCTGTCCGTCTTTGAAGTGAATTTGGCCTACGAAACCGGTAGCCGCCATTGCAGCGGGGATGCCCTCGCTGGCATTGCTATCCGTAGCACAACACAGACTCGTCAAAGGGGTCGAATGGATCACTTATGTCAATCCGTCAGTCCTCCGCTGACGGAGACTGATCGCGAGCGTTCCGAATATCTTCGAAGTAGGGGTCAGCAGACTCCATATCCTGAACGACCTCTTGGAGTGCTTGTAACACAGCAATCGCAAAGGCGTATTGCAAATCGAGTTCGCGAGCTGCGACCCGTTCGGACATCCCACCATCGGCATAGGGGATTGCATACGTGAGTGCAGCCGCAAGCTTCCCAAGCCCGTATTTTTCCAAGAGTAGGTCGAGATCCTGATCCTGAGGTGAGCGGCCAACAGCCTCGATGAGAGTTGGAGTGACAGTGTACTCGTCACCGTCGAGATCCGCAGTAAGCGTGATCGGGACTGCAGAATACGTGTGAGTTTTCTGGGCCTCGTCTCGTGTGACCACACCGAGGTCCACGAGCGTCCCCATATCCGAATACGCCGTCGTCCGAGGCATATCTAGCGCTGCAACGATATCGTCGATAGTGGCCTCTCCATCGCGAAGGACGAACGTGTAGAGCCGGGCCAGCCGTGGCTCTTCCAGCAGCTGTGCAATCGACATGAGACCGTTGATAGCCCGTTCCGGATCGCCCGCAGCTTTCGACATACAATTCATAATTCATGTATTGAGTAATAACTGTTGGGGCGGTACCGAGTAGGGAGTACGGAATCAGTTGCATGAGACTTACTGCTGATGACGGTTGATCTCATCGCGAACGATGGCCCTGATTTCCTGCTCCGGGAGGCTTGTGTCATCGGGAATAGCCGGTTCCTCGAGTGGTTCAAGTTCCTGAGCGGCAGCTTGGAGTCGTTCATCTTCAGCTTCGGCGTAGAAATAGAGGTCAAGTCGGTCGTCGTAGAGGGCTCGCAGCGTTGACTCGGCAACAGGTGTTCCGTCAGCTGCTTCAGCGTAGGTGTAGCCGTGTTCGACGCGTTCGAGTGCACGTCGAATAGTCAGGAACTCGTCAGCGTTGACCTGGAGATAGCCGTCTTCGACATCGAACCCAGCTGGCGGCCGTCCAATCCATCGGCCGGCCTCTTTCGCAGCGTCAATACCTGATTGAATCCGGCGGAGCTTCTGTTTGTGCTCAACCCGGGCGAGGTCGCCCATCACACCGGCGATAAGCTGACTCACCGCTCTGTCGACGAGGTCATCCTCAAGGCTGATTTCGAGTCCGACTTCTAAATCTTGGATGCCCGTTTCGTGACTGAGACAGAACTCGAGGAACTCGTGGATTTCGCCGGCGCCGAGTCGAGAAAGACGTGAGAGTTCGTGGACAACGACGACGTCCAAGGCCCCGTCTTTGATATCTACACGGAGTCGCTGGTATTCTTCACCACGCTCAGTTTCAGTCCCGCTGATGATATCAACGTAGGTGTGAATCTCTGGCTCGTCGTACGTGCTTTTGGCGAACTCTCGAAGTTCGTCGAGCTGTCGTTGCGGGTCTTGTTCTGTCGTTGAGACACGGGCGTAGATGCCAATCTCGGGCATACTTCTTGCGGCCGCAACCGAGTGTATAAGTTATCCACCTTTTGCGGGGTCCGTAGAAAGGATTTCCTTTCTGTAGACGTTGTGGAAACGTGCCTTGATATACTGACTTTCCTAATGACGGATGGCTTTCTTGTCTCTAAATTTAAATTAGTCTAAGTAAAGACTATATCATAACACTCTGTTTGGTCAAGCATCCCGAATGACTCGAAAGACTATTGCCCGAAACTCAGGCAACTCCGGGCGGGTTAATGTCTCTGGCTCTGAACTGAAAAAACTCGAAGTCGGTATCGGCGACGATGTCGATGTCGACGTTGCCGATACGAAGGAAGTCGCTCACGCTATCATCGACAGCAAGGACACGGATCGGTTCCTCATTGTCACTCCACTATAACGCATGCAAACGGCACTCACCTACCGGACGAATCGCGACCTGTTCTCGAATTATTACCTAGACGAGCACCTCCCTGAGACCGAGGCGTGGGACGAGCTTAGCGACGACGAACTCCGTGAAGCGAAAGCGGACATTATGGATCTGTGGGAGCGGGAGAAGGGAACTGCTCCCAAGCGCAACGAGTCCCAGCTCGAGGAGAAGTTCATCCGGCCGATGTTCCGGAAACTGGGTATCCCCTTCGAGGTTGAGGAGAGCACCAGCCGGACCCAACGTCGGCCCGACTACGGCTTCTTCGAATCCGCGGACGCCGCACGCGGTGCGTTCGAGCGCCGCGAGGAAGGTGGCGATTTCTACAAGGACGCCGTCGCCGTCGCGGACGCCAAGCGCTGGGGTCGTCCACTCGACACCCGTGGGAGTGGAGAACACGAGCGGGACTTCGAGAACCCGAGCTACCAGATTCACGTCTACCTGCAGGAGACGCCGGCGCGGTGGGCCGTCCTCACCGACGGGAAGAAATGGCGGCTCTATTACGGCCCGACGAGCCATCGCCTCGACTCCTACTACGAGATCGACCTGCCGACCGTTCTCGAAAAGGGGGATCTTGAGGACTTCAAATACTTCTACCTCTTCTTCAGGCACAGCGCATTCCTGGAGGATTCCAGCGGCGAGTGCTTCTTGGACGAAATCTACGACGAGTCCAACGTCTTCGCCCAGGAGTTGGGGGAAGATCTCCAGGATAACATCTACGAGGCGATCAAGGTCCTCTCCGAGGGGTTCATGCAATACCCGGACAACGACCTCTCCGAGGACGACCTCGACCTCATTCACGACAGTTCGCTCATCTACCTCTACCGGCTCATATTCGTGCTCTACGCCGAGAGTGAGGGTCGTGACCTGCTGGACACGAACAACGAGATCTACGAGGAATCCTACAGTCTGAATACACTCAAGCAGGAAGTGGCGGAGGAATTAGACAGTCCGAATCCGAAGTATCGCGACTGGCAAGACAACCTCTGGGACCGACTGGACGAGCTGTTCAAACTCATCGACCAGGGGAGCAAGTCACGCGGTATCCCGGAGGAAGACCTCTACATCCCGGCGTACAACGGCGGGCTGTTCAGAACTGATCCGGACGAGGACGACAGCGTCGAAGCCCGGTTCCTCGCGAATCATCAGGTGGGCGACGCCTACCTCGCTGAAGTCATCGAACTGCTGGCCCGGAGTCAGAACGGCAACGGCGGTGGGAAGATCTTCGTCGACTACTCATCGCTGGACGTCCGCCATCTTGGAAGCATCTACGAGGGGCTTCTCGAGTATCAGCTCGACGTCGCCGATGAACCGCTCGCACTGGAAGATGGTGAGTACGTCCCCGCCGGTGAGGGTGACGAGGTGATCGTCGAGGAGGGTGAAGTCCACCTGACGACTGGGTCTGGCGAACGCAAAGCCACGGGCTCGTACTACACACCGGAGTACGTCGTTGAGTATATCGTCGAGGAGACGCTGGAACCGCTCGTCACGGACATCCGGAACGATCTTATGGCACAAAGTGCCCGGGGTGAGCGTGGCTTTGCAGCGGAATTCGCAGATCGGATATTCGATCTGAAGATTCTTGACCCAGCAATGGGGAGTGGTCACTTCCTCACGAGCGCAATCGACTACCTTGCTCGAGAGATCATCGACGCCCAAGAAAAGCAGGCCGCCCAGCAGGGCATTGAGACCGTCGACGAAGAGCACGACATCAACTGGGCCCGTCGGCAGGTCGCCCAGCGCTGTATCTATGGCGTCGATCTGAACCCGCTGGCTGTCGAGCTCGCGAAGGTATCCCTCTGGCTTCGGACGCTCGCGGCTGAACAGCCTCTAGCGTTCCTGGATCACCACCTGAAGACGGGGAACTCGCTGGTCGGCAGCGACATCGAGGAAATCGAGGAATTGGAATCTGATGCCGGCGGTGGCGGACAGAACGCGACACTCGCCGACTTCGGTGTGGCCCGGAAGGGGACCATCGAACAGCTAATGCGGATCTATCAGGACTTCATCGCCATCGAGAACCAGGAACTCGCTGACGTCAAGGAGATGGAGGCCAAGTACGACGAGTTCGAGCGGAACAAGCTTCGGCAGCGACTTGAGGCGATGACAAATGTGCATACTGCCGAGGACTTTGGATTAGATAATCTCCCGTCTGACGCTTACAAGCGGATGGCAGCCGCTCTTGAAGATGACGAGGAGTGGAGTGGGATCCAGGACATGCAATGGTTCAAAGATGCGCAAAAGTGGGCTAGTGCTGATGAGTACTTCCATTGGAAACTAGAGTTCCCAGAAGTCTATTACACTACTAACGGACAGAATAGGGAATCTCCGGGATTTGATGCGGTCATCGGTAATCCACCGTATGTTCGCCAAGAGTTGATTACTAGCTTCAAAGACTATCTGCAGAAGGAGTTCTCCGTCTACCATGGCCGGGCTGACATCTATGCATATTTCGTTGAACAGGCAACCGAACTTGTCCGCAATCAAGGGCGTCTCTCCTATATCCTGTCACATAAATTTACAAAAGTCAAATCTGGGAAGGGACTGAGAAAATTAGTCGCTGATCATCAAATTGAGGAGTTTATTGATTTCCAGGACCTCCCTGTATTCGGTCCGGATGTTAGTACCTATCCTGCGATTATGATCCTATCAAAAAACCCCGCTTCAAACCCTTTCAAATATGCTCAAATAGACGATTTAGATTTCAATTCACTTCCAGATCGAGTCGAACGGGTCAAAAAAGAAGTGGACCAATCCTATTTCTCGGATGATGAATGGACTTTCCTTGGTCAAAAAGAAAGGGAACTGAAGGAGAGAGTCTCGAAAATTGGGGAGCCAGTCATTGACGCAATAGGTGACCCTCTAGTTGGTGTGAAATCCGGATTAAATGACGTTCTCATTGTTGACGAGGAGAAGATAATTGAACTCTTCGGGAGCACGGAAAATACTGAACTCTTCCGCCCAATCATCTTCGGAAAGGAAATCAAGCGATTCAGACCTCCAAAACCGAACAGCTATATCATGTACCCCTATGTTCGGACTGAGGAGGGGGTGAAAGTCGCAGATTTAGATAATTATGAGGTGACCTCAAACTACCTTGAGCAGTCCAAAGAGAATCTAGTTGACCGGGCGATTATTGAAGACAAATACCCGAAGGGGGAGATGGAATGGTATGAGCTACAGCAGGTGAACAAAAATGTTGAGCCTTCTAAAGAGAAAATCGTCTATCCTGATATATCCCGTAGAGCACACTATACGATTGATTCTAGTGGTAGCGTCGTAACTACAACTGGTTTTATACTCCAATCCTCGGACCGGTACTATCTGGGTTTACTCAATTCTGCCTTGTTGGAGTGGATCCTAGCTGTTGAATGTGCTAAAGCCCGAGGCGGATACCTTCGTCCTAAAGCCCAGTATGTGGGGAGTCTGCCAATTAAGGACATTAGCCCCGATGAGAGAATATATGATTCAAATGGGACGAGTGATAAAGAAATAGCTGGTCAAATCGAAGAACTCGCACAGGAATTACTGGAGCTAAATGACGAATTCGAGAGCTTGAATCTTGATCTTCTTGATTATATTGGTGGATATGAAGATGGCGATACATTAGGTGATATTTATCTTCCAGCCGAAGGGGTCTCAGATTCAATTCTAACGGACACTACTGATGAGAGAGACAGTCTAAGACTAGGAGATATTGAACTAAGGGAGAGTGATGACACCATCGCACTTCTAGCTTCAGCGCGGTACAAGCCTGAGGAGCCAGAAGAATTTGAAACCGATCAATGGGGATACACGGAGACTGATCTGATGCCTGCAATGAAATTCACAAACCTGTCCGAAATAGATCGTGTTTTACTCAGTGAATTCATGCCCATTGCAGTAGAAGAGGCTGGGGGCTTCGCAGACTTCAGAGAAACCGCTACCTCAACGAACTCACTGATAGATAGATTAGCAAACTTGACACTTCCGGGTGTCGAGAGTTGTCGACAAGGGTTAGAGCGATTTACCGATGTGAAATCAAGGTCAGAGGAGATTCAAGAGCGGACTCAAGAAGCAGAAAAACAGATAGATGACCTCGTTTTCACACTTTACGATATATCCGATGAAGAGAGAGTTCTTATCGAAGATGCACTAACTGATTTGATTGAGGAATGACTAACTTCGAGGTCGGCGAT
Organism: Haloarcula laminariae; assembly: GCF_025457605.1. Lineage (NCBI taxonomy): Archaea > Methanobacteriati > Methanobacteriota > Halobacteria > Halobacteriales > Haloarculaceae > Haloarcula > Haloarcula laminariae. Next base: position 79,542 of record NZ_JAMZFY010000004.1, read on the forward strand.
GAAGTCAAGTTCGCCGGCGGGCGTGGAGAAATCACGAAAATCGAGGATCGTCCCAACGGCGGTCATCTCCTCCACGTCTACACCTCGGAGGGCCAGCTCCGCAAACTCCCTAGCGGCCTCCCTCACATCGAGAAACTCGATTCGCTTGTCGACCGCCTCGCGGCCGGCCAATCCGACGCCCCGATCCATTACGACCTTCGAGAGCGGGCGATCCGGCTGGATCTCGCCTACAAGTACGACCGGTTCCTCTCGTTGACCAGCAACCGCATCGAGATCGAACCGTACCAGGTACAGGCCGCCTACGAGATCCTCAACTCCTATGACCACCGCTACCTCATCGGCGACGAGGTCGGCCTCGGGAAGACCATCGAAGCCGGCATCGTTATCGAAGAACTCATCGCACGTGACCGAGCCGACCGGGTGCTCATCGTCGCCCCGGCGCCGCTGACCGTCCAGTGGCAGGAGGAGATGCGCGAGAAGTTCGACCGCAACTTCGTCATCTACGACCGCGAGACGGTTCGTACACACCGGAAGTCCCACCCCAACCAGAATGTCTGGAAGCAAGAGGACCTCATCATCACCTCCATCGACTTCGCGAAGCAGACCACAGACGACCCCGAGTCGGACCGCGTCTCCGTCCTCGATGCCCTCCAGAATCTCGACGAGGAGTGGGACGTTGCGGTCTTCGACGAGGCCCATCACCTTACGGCCAGACGGTCGAGCGACGACTCAATCGAGCGGACACAGCGGTATCAGGTCGGTGAGGCCGTCGCCGACAACTCCGATGCGCTGCAGCTACTCACCGGGACCCCACACAAGGGGAAATCAGACCAGTTCTACTTCCTCGTGAGTCTGCTCGACCCGTATCGCTTCAGCCACGAGTCGCAGATCAGTCCCGAAGCGCTTGAGGACCTGATGATCCGGCGGCTGAAGGACGATATGTACGAGACTGACGGGACCCGAATGTTCCCCGAGAAGAACATCGAGGCACTCCCGGTCGAGATGACACGCGAGGAGCGGAAGCTGTACGACGACGTCACCGAGTACATCCGCGAATACTACAACCTTGCTCAGCAGGAGGAGAACCAGGCGGCAGGGTTCACGATGGTCATCTACCAGAAGCGGCTGGTCTCGAGTATCTACGCGATCCGGAAGTCCCTCGAAAACCGGATGCGGGCGATTCAGAACGACGCAGTTGCCGAAAACCTCCCCGATGAGGTTCAGGATCTTATTCCGCGGTATAGTACCGAACCCGAGACGCTCACCGACGCAGAACGTGCTCGGGTCGAGGAGGCGCTTGAAACGGTCACGATTACGCTCAATCAGTCGCAAGTCCAGCAGGAGCTGGACCGCGTGAAACAACTTTGGCAGCAGGCCAAGAACATCGAGACGGACTCGAAGGCCCGATTGCTCCGGCAGTTCGTCGACCGCATTCTCTCAGAGGATCCCGACGAGAAAATCCTGATTTTTACCGAATACACGGACACGCTGGAGTATCTACGTGACGAGGTCTTCGCTGACCACGACGTCGCCCAGGTGTACGGTGACCTCGAGCAGTCCCGTCGACGGGAAGAGATGAGCAAATTCGAGGAGGAGGCCAACCTGATGCTCGCCACCGACGCCGCCCAGGAGGGACTCAACCTCCAGTTCGCCCACATCATGGTGAACTACGACCTCCCGTGGAATCCCATCCGGATCGACCAGCGGATGGGGCGGCTCCACCGCTACGGCCAGGAGCACACGGTCGAGATTCGGAATCTCTTCTTCGCCGATACCCGCGAGAGCGAGATCCTCAACCTGCTCATCGAGAAGACGAACCAGATCGAGTCGGACCTCGGGATGCGCTCGGATGTCCTCGGTCGCGTCCTCGAGGATGTCGATCTGGACGAGACGATCATGGCGGCCATCGCTGAAGGCGAGCCGACTGAACGTGTCGTCGCCGATATCGAGGCGACCATCGAGGAGAAACGCGAAGCGATTCAGACCGTCGAAAACGAGTTCCTGATTCGCGACCGCTTCGACCTCTCTGGCGAGGACGACGAGATTCTCGACGTGATCGAACGCAGTCAACACGGCAAGGTGTCTGAGGACGATATCGAGACGCTCGTGCGCGTGTTCTTCGACGAATTCGGCAGCTCTATCAAGGGTGTTCGACCCGGACCGGCCCGGATGGAAGGGGACGTGTTCCAGTTGGATGTCCCTGAGGTCCTTAGTGGAAATCAGGTGGCACGACAGTACCCACGCGCCACGTTCACCAAGGATATCGCGATGGAGGAGGATGATGTTGAGTTCATCTCGCTTGACCATCCTCTCGTTGAGTCGCTCATCGAATTCTGCTTGGACAGCGACCGGATCCAGGGTAAAATTGCGACGAAGGTCGCTGCGACGGCGTCTCAAACCCCTGGAATCCTGTTCAATTACCGTCTTGGCTACGTCTCCGGTGCCGGGGATGTGGTGACCGAGAAGTTGGTTCGTCTCTTTGTTCGCCCGGATGGTAGTGTAACGACTGATGTTCCTGAGCTCTCGAAGACGACCGCTCCCAACGAGATCCCATCGTCTCACGAGGTTGATCGGCTCTCGAGTATGGCGGAGGACCTCTACGAGGCGGCAGAGATGGAAGCATGGACGCACGTTGAGTCGTTCGCCGAGGAGGCCCGAACCGAACGAGAACGGGAGATCGAAATCAAACGCGAGCACGCTGAGCGATACTTCGAAGAGCAAATCGAAGAATGGGAAGAGCGGTTAGAGCAGTACGAACAGCGGGCTGAGCAGGGTGCGGATATGTCCGCGCCGATTGGGAACGCGAAGCAGAAGCTCGAAAGTCTGCGACGAGAGCGTGAAGAGGAGTTATCCCGGCTTGAGGAAGAGAAGCACGTTACTCCCCAAGAACCGCAATTAGTAACAGCGGCGTACGTCGTCTCTCATACAGAGGCAAAGGACGAATGATCTCTATTGCGAACGCTGTCGGGTCGGGAGATTTGGGTGTGGAACTCGATGTCGCCGAGGTCGAGTCCGATTTGGACCTGCCGTACACCGAATACGACCCCTCGAACTACCATGGCCTTTACCTTCGGCTTGTTGATGGTGGTCCTCTCATCACGGTTTATCGGAGTGGGAAATACATCATCAGTGGGTGCTCTACGTTCGAACAGTTGTACGAGACGAACGATGCGTTCCTCACGACACTATCCGAGTTGAACATCGTAGAGGCAGAGACTGAAACCGGATTCACGGTACAGAACGTCGTCTGTACGGCACAGCTGGACGACCCGGTCGATCTGAATACACTCTCTATCGCGTTGGGCTTGGAATCTGTGGAATATGAGCCAGAACAGTTCCCCGGTCTCATCTATCGGCCCGCTGACCACCCGGCCGTTCTCTTGGTTTTTGCCAACGGGAAAATAGTCATCACAGGGGCTTCTGACGTGGACCCTGCCGAGGATGCGTTCAGGCATCTTCAGGAACAGGTGACGGCCTACCTCGAACAGTAATCCAAGCTATCTATTCGTGATTATCTCATGAGTCAGTGTCTGTCACTACCCGCACGACGGAGAAAGCGGTTCTGTGCAGCACTCGGTTACTGCTGACGGCAGACTAGTACAGTTCAATCAGTTATCCCGCGGATTTGTTTTGCTAAAGACTTTCTCGGTCCGGCCAAAAATCCGGATATGGAATTTGACTTCCTGCCTTCAGTGGTCCCGCTCGTCGTAATTGTCGCCGTTGCGACAGTCGCGCTCACGTCCGTGATGACTCCCTCGACGGTCTTCATGATGGTCTTGCCCTCGATGATCGTCTTCTCAGTCATCGCGTTCTTTTTCGGGATGAAATACGGGGAGTTCAACGCCAGTCCGTAGCGGTTTAGCTCGATAGCCAAGGCCAACGTTGCTCCCGTCCCGAATAGCGCGACATATGGCCGGTTGGGTTTGGAGTGTTCCTCTGGAAGCGCAAAACTCGGGAGTACACCAGCAAGCCACTACTTCAGCGGTGAGTTGGTGACAATCGCAGTACTATGCTCTATAGTCGCTCATTCCGCTCTCGTGTTGCTTCTCCGATACCCGCGTTAGCTGAACAGGCGGGGCACGCGTGGACCAGTCCCTCCTCATCCCCAAAAACTCGCACGAACCGGTCCGAGACGTGTCCGCTGCAGGTACTGCATTCCGGCATACAAGTTACTCATCTCCCTCAAGCGGAAACACGCGCACACCCGAGACGTAACGACTGAGGCAACCTCGGCCGAGATATGAGTCTTGGAACCCGACACCAGCACTAGCGATATCACTCATCGTGGGCCTAGGTGACACCCGCTTGACATCAGACGCTGGTGTGAGTTGCATATACACATGTGGTGTCATCGTTTTGAATGCCTCATCGCACCAGTCGTGACCTCCATAACCCCGATATCGGCGAGTTCAGCTGTCACCGTCGGCGGAAGCGTTTCGAGCGTCTTGTCAATCTGTGGGTCAACAGAAACACCATCGATCTTGAGTGCCGATAGCTTCCCACGACTACCGTGAGCAGCAACTTCGAATTCGAACGGTCGGTCACGGTCATCGACAGCCTGTATCCACATTTTCGACAACCCGTTAGCGCTCTCCCAGTGAACACGGTTCTCCACTGTAACCGCCCCAGCCGGGGGCACGCACGAAGAGCCACATGCTTGGCACTGCGCCGGGTGTGGCGAAACGCCGACGTAGTCATATTCTGTCCCGCACCGATAGCACTGGAGTGTCAGAATCATCATTGTCGCTCCCGGCTATAGCCACCTCACACGTCCAGAACCGACATTGATATTCCCGACCGCTGCGAGAATACCGGATTCGTGGGTGCCTCGTTGCTCTGGTTCATCGAGCCGACTCCAGATAGGATGACGCTCGTCCCCCTCTCCGATATCACGACTTGGTTCGACTAGTGGGTTACCTGGCATTGAGAGATTCTCTTTGAGATGATGTCTGATAGAATGCTTACTGGGATTGTTACCCGAGCGAACCCTCCATCTCCAGCTCGATGAGTCGGTTCAGTTCGACGGCGTACTCGATGGGCAGCTCTTCCGTGATCGGCTCGATGAAGCCGGCGACGATCATCTGCTTTGCGTCGTCGTCGTCCAGACCGCGGCTCTGGAGGTAGAAGACGTCCTCGTCGCCGATCTTTCCGACAGTCGCTTCGTGGGCGACGTCGACTTTCGACTCCTGGATCTCCATGTACGGCATAGTGTCCGACGTGGAGTCGTTGTCGAACATCAGGGCGTCACACTCGACGGAGGTCGAGGAGTTCTCGGCGCCGTCTGCGATGTGGACCAGGCCGCGGTAGTTCGTGCGGCCGCCGTCCTTCGCGATGGATTTCGATTCGATGGTGGACTTCGTGTCGGGCGCGTTGTGGTAGACCTTCGCGCCGGTGTCGATGTCCTGCCCTTCGCCGGCCATGGCGATGGTGATATGATTGTCCGTCGCGCCGGGGCCCTTGAGGACGGTCGAGGGGTAGAGCATCGTGGCTTTCGAGCCCATGCTACCCGAGACCCACTCCATCGTTCCCTCCTCCTCACAGATGGCGCGCTTGGTGTTGAGATTGTAGGTGTTTTTCGACCAGTTCTGCACGGTGGAGTACTGGACGTGGGCGTTCTCGCCGACGAACACTTCCACGCCGCCGCTGTGGAGGTTAAACGCCGAGTACTTGGGTGCACTGCAGCCCTCGATGTAGTGGACCTCGGAGTTGTCCTCGGCGATGATGAGCGTGTGCTCGAACTGGCCCATCCCCTCGGAGTTCATGCGGAAGTACGCCTGCACGGGCATGTTGACTGTCGTGTCTTCCGGGATGTAGACGAACGAGCCGCCGGACCAGATGGCGCCGTGGAGCGCGGCGAACTTGTTGTCGCTCGGGGGGACGCACTTCGTCATGAAGTGCTCTTTGACGAGATCTTCGTGCTCCTGGACGGCCTTGTCCATGTCACAGAAGATGACGCCTTTGTCCTCCCAGCGCTCCTGCATATTCTGGTAGACGATTTCGGACTCGTACTGGGCGCCGACGCCCGAGAGCGCGTTCTTCTCGGCTTCCGGGATGCCCAGCTTGTCGAAGGTGTCCTGAATCTCCTCGGGGAGGTCTTCCCAGTTTTCGGCGCCGCCACGGGTCTCGATGTCCGGGCGGATGTAGGGGACGATGTCGGCGATATCGACTTCCGAGAGGTCCGGCGCGCCGGGCCAGCCGGTCGGCATCGGCATCTCCTGGAACTGCTCTAGAGCGCGCAGTCGGCGCTGGAGCATCCATTCGGGCTCGTCCTTGTCTTCGGAGATGATTCGGACGGTCTCCTCGGTGAGGCCCTTCTCGGTCTGGAAGGCGGACTTTTCCTCCTTCTTGAACTCAAAGCGGGCTTCGGTGTCGGTCTCTTTGAGATGGTCCTGATCTGAGCTCATGTATCAGATATTGAAGCGAGGGGTTAAAAATTTCTAGGTGAATTAGAGGTATTATTTTGTCTGTATCGTATACTATTTTTTAAACCGAAAATATTTTTCTGTCCTCGAAATATGGGTTGGTATGGGAAAGACAGACAATTGCACCCGGGGATTGCCCCAGCTACCGGGAGCCGTAGTCTTTCCCAACTCCTATCAGAGTGGCACAGAGGACCGGCGACCCGGCTTCTCTGTGTGACTCTCTACAGGGAGATGAAAAATGAGCTTATTAAAGCAAGCAAGATACACTAAATGAAACAAAATGCCCTATTCGTTTGATACCACTTACAAAAATTTAGACTCGAACCTCTATTCGAGAGTAACGCCCAAAAGTATCGCTAACCCCGAGATTTTGCTTCTCAATGACGGGCTATGTGCTGATCTTGGATTGGATACAGCAGAGCTCAATGCTAAAATTCTAGCAGGCCAAGATCTCTTGGAAGAGCCAATCGCCCAAGCATATGCAGGCCACCAGTATGGAAGTTTTACAGTTCTGGGCGATGGGAGAGCGATGATACTCGGCGAACATGTGCACGATGGTAAGAGATACGATATTCAACTGAAAGGGTCTGGTCGAACGCCGTACTCCGGAAGAGGCGATGGCGACGCGACTGTCAGCTCGATGCTCAGAGAGTATCTGTATTCGTATGCGATGCAGAATCTAAACATTAAGACGTCGAGAAGTCTGGCAGTCGTCGAAACTGACGAACCAGTCGAACGACGACGGACAGAACCTGGGGCCATCCTTGTCCGAGTGATGAATAGTCACATTCGATATGGGACCTTCCAGTATGTTGCAGGCCAAGCATCCGACGAACTACAGCGATTCACTGACTATGTTATCGACAGGCACTACCCGCAGCTAAATGCGAAAGATCGCACGTATCTAGAGTTCTTCGATGCAGTCATGCAGTCATCGATTGAGATGGTTGTGGACTGGCTGCGTGTCGGATTCATCCATGGGGTCATGAATACAGACAACATGAGTGTCGATGGAGAAACATTTGATTACGGACCCTGTGCGTTCATGAATTATTATGATGAGGAGACGGTCTTCAGCTCGATCGACAAGCACGGCCGATATGCATTCGGCAACCAGCGACCCATCTTGCGGTGGAATCTTGAACGGTTTGCAGAGGCACTCCAACCGCTGTGTACGCAATCAGCGCTCACATATGATGAACTCGAAGGCAAACTGGACGAATTTGAGAATCGGTTTGATGCGCAATACTACACGATGATGCGGAAGAAACTGGGAATCAACTCAGATGGTGAGGACGAGCTCGTCGATGAATTCATAGAGTGGCTTCGCAAATCGAACGCAGACTATACCAATACCTTCCTAGAATTAGAGACGCCTGGTACGTTTAATGACCCCGTGTTTGCAACTGCAGAGTTCGAACAGTTGAAGAATAAGTTGGCTGCTGTCGGTCTAGATAAAGAGTTGATGCAGGAAGCCAATCCGAGGTATATCCCCCGCAACTACCTGGTCGAAAAGGCACTGGATGCGTATCTCGAAACTGAGAGTCTATCGAAATTCAAGGGGCTATTGACCGTGTTGGAAAACCCCTATACATCGAAGGAGATGGGTTCACAATTCCAGCAACCACCGCCACGAGAATTCGATTCAGAGTATACAACGTACTGTAATACTTAAGCGGATATTAGCAAAATGAGCATAGTCATCAATATTAGCAGCGTCAGTCGTCCTTTGGCTCACCGCCATCGGACACGTCCGATGAGGTTCGCCTCGCTTCGCTCGGCTCACCTCCGTCGGTCAACGTGGACTCCTCCTCGTCCTCGCCGCCGTCGGTGATAGCCGTCTCCAGCTTGCGGTCGAACCAGGTCCACTCCTTGTCGAGCATCCCGTCGCGTTCGAGGTTCCACGGATCGCCGTCCTCGATTTTTGGCCCCTCCAACCAGGACTGGAGAAGGTTCCAGACGAAAATAAGCTGGCCGACCAGTAGGATGAATGCGCCGGCAGTGGCCAGTTGGTGGAACGTCGAGACCTGTGCCAGCGGCGCGATAGCGCCGTCAAGCTGGTAAGTCGCGTACCGGCGAGGCATACCCAGGTAACCGAGTGCCAGCATCGCGAAGAACGTGAGGTTAGTCCCGATCATCGAGAGCCAGAAGTGGGCTTTGCCGAGCTTGCGCTGGTACATCCGGCCGGTAAAGACGGGAAACCAGTAGTAGATGCCCGCAAAGACACCAAAAGCGATAGCGCCCATTAGGACATAGTGGAAGTGGCCGACAACGTAGTAGGTGTCGTGCAGAATCAGGTCGATGGGTATCGAGGCGAGGAAAACGCCAGTGACGCCGCCGATGATGAAGTTTGAGATGAAGCCAATGCAGAACAGCATTGGCGTGGCCAGTCGAAGGCGACCGTTCCACATCGTCGTAATCCAGTTGAACGTCTTGACCGCGCTGGGTATCGAGATAGCTATCGAGACAGCCATAAAGGAGGCCCGCAGGCGTGGGTCCATCCCCGTTGAGAACATATGGTGGGCCCACACGCCAAAGGAAAGCACGCCTATAGCCAGCGTGGAGTAGACGACGAACTTGAAGCCGAACAGCTCCCGACTGGAGAATTTCGGCAAGATGAGGGAGACGAGCCCCATCGGCGGCAGCACGAGGATGTACACCTCGGGGTGGCCGAAGAACCAGAACAGGTGCTGCCACAGGAGCGGACCACCGCCCTCGACGGCGAAGAACGTCGTCCCGAGGTTGCGATCCATCAGGAGCATAACGATGGCGCTGCCCAGCAGCGGGAATGAAAAGAGGATGAGCCCCGACTGAGTGAGGACAGTCCACGAGAAGATGTCGAGGTTCGCCCAGTTGACGTCCTCACCCCGCTCGGTGAAGACGGTCACGATGAAGTTGATGGCACCCATCGTCGTCGCGACACCGGAGAGGTGCAGGCCCAGCAACATCAGGTCCACGCCGGGGTTAGTCTGCTCGACAGACAGCGGCGTGTACATCGTCCACGCGGTCTGGGCCGGTTCGATCATATTCTCAGTGACAGGGGCGAGGAAAAAGCCGGCCCAGATGAGGAGGGCGGCGGGCGGAAGCAGCCAGAAGGCGATTGCGTTGATACGCGGGAACGCCATGTCGTCGGCTCCGATTAGCAGCGGGATGAAGTAGTTCGCGAAGGCCGCGATGATGGGTGTCCCGAAGAGGAACAGCATCGTGATACCGTGACTCGTTAGGATAGAGTTGTACGCGTTCGTTCCCAGAATCGCCCCGCCAGGGACGATGAGCTGGATGCGAATGAGCATCGCCATGATCCCCCCGACGGCGAAGGCGATGATGGCGTACAATCCGTACAGTAAGCCGATGTCTTTGTGATCAACGGTCGTTAGCCAGCGAATTAGCCCAGTGGGTTTCTCCCGGTTGAGGACGACAGAATCTTCACCGGTCGCTGTTCCACCGCCGGCCAGTGGCGTGTATGACCGCCAGTTCTCGATACGCGTGAGTACTGCGGTGATGCCGACGAGGAGGACGGCCATCAGCCCTGTCAGCACTAGATCTCCTGCAGCCATTATACGAGAAAAAGCACCTCGAACTGGATTGTTGTGTAGGTTATCCGTATAACGTATTTATATGGGGTTGCGAAAATTTTGTACGGTTCTGGCCCTTCCGAACGTGACCACCGACTTCAAAAACCACACTTGACGTGAGATAACTCATAGTATTTCCTGCCCACCACAATCGGTCAACAACATCGTTAGGACTGCCAGGACCTGTTCGGCCGCTTCCCTGAGACGACAGCGGAAATCACCACCTTACTTGTCTGACCACGCTAACATTGTGACAATCTCGGCCGCCAGCACAGTAACATAAGTTACCGTCACGTATCGGAAAATAGGTTCGCAGCTAGATGATAAAATGCCACGTTGAAACCAGTGACCGATATTAAAGCCGACATACGGGTCGAGCATCCCGACATAGTGTGTACGAAGTCAGTCATGTACGACCAAAGTTCGAAAGTGATGTCGGTCTCAGAGGCGGGAACTGACCCAACATCTAGAACCTTCTATTACTACATCGAATCGTCCGACTTCCACCGACTCGAAGAGGGATTACGGAAGGATAATACCGTTGCTGAATTCGAACGGGTCATCGAAACCAGAGATCAGGAGGCGATATATTGCGTCGAATACAGTGGCGAAGGGATACTTCTCTCACCGGTGATTTCGGACGCGAACGGTGTTATCCTCGATAAGGAAAATAATGGAAGCGCTTGGCTGTTCACAATCTGGCTGACAGAACGAGCAGACCTGCATCATATCTGGGACTACGCCCAAGAGAACGACATTGACATCGAGTTACTTCGCGTGAACGAATACGCGAGTTTAGGAAATACGGACACTGGGTTGACCGATAGTCAACGGGAAGCACTCCTCGTCGCACTCGAAACAGGGTATTTCGAAGAACCACGGAGCGCAACACTCGACGAAGTCGCCGCTGAGCTGGATATCTCGCAACCTGCAGCAGGTGGTCTCCTCCGACGTGGCGTCAGGCGACTCATCATATCGTCCCTGCTAGCTGAGAGCAAAGCGCCAGAGTAACTACGAATCTGACGCCAGTATACTGTAAGGCTTGACGACCGGGTTCTTTAGCGCTGACTATGCGCCCTGTATCTTGCACGGCTACTGGAATATCTCTTGAAGCTGGCACAATCGCTGCAGCCCGTGCACAAATCCTCTGAGTTGCTGGGCCGGCCGAAAAATCCGAAATTAACTCTTTAGGAGCTATCCGCTGGCTCCGTGTCTGTGTAGTCAATTTCTGCTCATACGTCTCACGCTAATCAGAGTTGACATCTCTCTCGAAGAAACTGGTCGTGCTTCTCGCATGAATCACCAACTGCACGCGTGAAGAAGAACTGATGTCGGATTATTAATATCAGTCGACACCAGACATAGAGTATGCGAGTCGCGGCAGTCGGAATTGGTGGTGCTGGGGGTCGGATTGTCGATCGACTGTGGCGAGACAATGAGCAGCGTGAGACGACGTATCTCGGCGCGGCCTGTGCCGTCGACACGGATACCCAAGCGCTCGAGGAACTCAATGTTCTCCCAGAAGACCAGCGGCATAGCTTCGGACTCCTCGAAACAGATGGGAACGGGACAGACAGGGATCGGACGAACGGCATCGCCGCCATCGAAGATGAACGGCTCGAAGTACGGCGGGCGATTGATCCACTGGTGACCAGCGATGTCGACGCTATCGTCCTCGTGGCCGGGCTGGCAGGAGGGACAGGAGGTGGAGCCACCGCGTACATCGCCGACGCGCTCGAAGAGATTTACGCGATTCCAATCTACTGTGTGTCCGTGTTACCTGCCGGGTGGGACGCCGAAGCAGCCGTGAATGCGATGCAAGCACTCCGGACGCTGGAGGCAACTGTTGACGCGCAGATTCTGTTCGACAACGAAGCCTGGCTCCCCAGCGGGCAGACAGTTGATGAAGCTGCCGAGTCACTGAATGAGACAGTTGTGACTCGACTCGGGGCACTATTTGCGGCAGGTGAGACCACGGAGTCCGAATCTGTCGGCCAGAGTGTCGTCGATGCCAGTGAAATAATTAACACCCTCTCAGACGCGGATTTCGCAACGCTTGGCTACGCCAGTCAGGAACTGGAAACGGGTGAGGATACCGGTAAAGGCACTGTCATCGATCGAATTCGGAATCAGTTTTTCACCGACGAATCTGACGATATTGATGAAATTGAAGCATACGATGCCGTCGAGACGACACTTCGCAGGGCAGTGCGTGGTAAACTGACGGCCGAATGTACGCTGGACTCGGCTGATAGTGCCCTGACCGTGTTTGCCGGGCCACCCGCGTGGTTGCTTCGGGATGCGGTTACCGATGGCCAGCAGTGGCTCGCGGACGAACTGCAGTCACCGGAGATACGGAGCGGTGATATGCCGACACCGAGCCAGTCCAAGTTGTCAGTACTCGTCTTGTTCAGTGGCATCACAGAACTGCCGCGGTTAGCAGAGCTCGAAACACTGGTCGAAGAAGCGGATTGAGATAGATTGCTGAAGATTATCTCGCTAACAGGATTAGCGCACTGGATTCTATCCCTCTGCGAGGTACGGTTCAATATCTTGGAAGAAGTCACGAAGGCGGCTCTCAAACCCCTCAGAAGGATTAAAAGCCGTTTTTACATCGTCTGGCTGTCCGCTTTTGTCCTTCTTTCCCAGCTCCAGGAGATAGCTGTTGTCGGGAGTTGAGACAACCTTCAACCAAGCTGTTACCGGAGCATCGTATGCTTTCGGCCATCGAACAGCGAGGTCCTGCCATTCGCCCTTGGTTTGGTCTTCCTCAAGTGCTGCCGTGATGACTGTATGCACGTTCTCGAGACTATCGAGATCACCCTCATTGAGCGGGACATGGACAAAATCCGGGCGCTCCCCCTTCTTTCCCTTACTCAATTTCAGATGGAACCCCCCAGCAGGAGCTTCGACAAATTGCAGCGACCGGTTTGTCGGCTGGTGAGGTTTGCTCAACCATATGTGCTGGTGTGTCGTCCATGACCGGTTTGAACGCTGGCGTTGCCCTCGTTCGAATGCTTCGCGAAGCGACGATCGGTGTTCCTCCAGATAATCAGGGGGAAGTGGGACGTCCATCTCGAGAGACGGCGTCGACTCCGAAGCTGGCCAAGAAAGACCGTCGTATCCCCGGAGCTGAGGGAGCGCATTGGGCCACACAGGCTGGATATGGTCTATCGTTACGTCGTAGTCGGAATAGTGCTGTTTGGACAACCAGAGGACGCTGTACCCTTCCTCATAGTAATCCTGATCAGTCGCGAAGAGGTCTTTCGAGTTGTTTTTGTGCTGAACCTCAACAGCGATGCCCTGCCCGAGCGGCTGCTGCGGAGCTGGAAATGTCACGAGAATATCTGCCCGACGAGTACCAATTGACTCCTCGACAGCGATGGATGCCTCGGGATATTCTGCTACGAGTTTCGAGTACGCAATGGACTTCATTCGGAGGTGGGGAATCGATTCCCCACCACAGTCATCGTTGAGTTGATGACGGAAATGACGAGCAACAAATCCACTCTTTCTGTGATGGCCCTCCACGACACTCATATCGTCATCACAGACGGGACACACAAGCGAATCAGTGGCGCTCGCTTCGTGGGGGAGGATACGTTCGGACCCTCGAGTCGCGGTGAAAGGCATATCGTGAGTATGGACCTATCAGTTAGATATCAGGCCAATGTTATCAGTATTGCTGCCTGAATCAAAACACGAATTTTTGGGTCCTCAGGGAGAGTCTCGAATAGATCTCACTCCAAACGAGGGGTGTCTTCGGTTAGCGCTCAATTTCTACATCTGTACCGAGACTAATTCTGTTCGTTGTTCCGATACCGTTCCGGCGGGTAGAATACGATTTGAACAGCCGTGCCGAGACTGTACCAGGACTTCGGGAGGATCGAGACTTCCAGGCCCCACTCGGCAGCGAACTCGAAGACGTCGAACCAGAGGTTATGCGGCGGCTCTTTGGAATCCAACCGCTCGATGTTCCCCGGATAGACGTGCATCGAATACAGCGCGGGATCTCCATCGTCGAGCCAGAGTGTTGAATGGTCGTCTGCTGGCGGGCTGTGAGGCGGCCCAGTCGGGTCACTGTCGGCTTCCAGCGGTGAGTGGGGGCACTCCTCATCGCCCGTGATGAGCCGGCGTATGCAGGCTTGCTCGGCAGGCTCGTCGAGGTCGAACGCTTGGGCGAAGGCATCGCGTTGAAACTCGCCCATGATTGCGCCGAGCGCCCGCCAGATGTCGTCCCACGCCGGGTCGCCCGGGTCGTGGTCCAGATAGTCGTGGACGGCCTCGCGCAGCTGGCGGTACTCATTCCACGCCGGGACTGGTTCGTTCGGACCCGGCGTCGGCAAGGTCTCGTCTTTATGATTCATATTCGATATCACCTGTAGATTCTCGATATATCTGATAGCTAGATTGAGACATACTCCTCTCGCGCACAGGGATTGCAGAGGACACCTTCGCCATCAACAGGCTCCATTGCAGAAAACGTCACAGCAGGCGGCTCACGGCCACACGAAGGGCATGTGATCTCACCCTCTTCGTGCGAGTCGTTGAGCAATGTCGGAATGTTATCTCGGTAGACCTCGGGGTAGCTCTTGCTGTCTTCGTTGATATCCCAGTCCTGGGTGTACGTGCTGATGACCGAGTCATCTGTGTCTCCTCGGAGCCCTTGTACGTACTCTTTTGCTGAACCGAGGGGCACCTCGCCATCGTCGATCCGTCCCCGTAATTGCGTGGTGAACCAGTGTCGGCACCAATGCGGCGTCACCCCCCCATCATCCACGTCCCAACCGTGTTCCTCTGCAACAGCGACAATTCTACGCCATACTCCGTGACATCCCATCCTGTCTCCTATTTCTGTGTTGCTCTTCCCGTACCCGAACACTTTGACAATCGGATTGGCTGGCGACTTTGAATTCGGAGCCAGCCCGAGATACCACTCAAACAGGTCAACTGTCTCTACATCGAGTGGGATTTGACGATACGACTTCGGCTTATTTCCGTGTTCCCGCACTTCACCGTTGACCGTATCGCCCTCACATATTGCTGAATCGATGTAGAGTGTGTTCGGTTTGTCTCGTATTTCTGGCCGTGGGGCATCTAGGGCTTCCGAAATCGGTCGGTCAAGATTTACGTCACGCTCGTCGAGATTCACTAGTTCCGAGCATCGTAATCCGGTCTTCAGCAGCACAACGAACGCGAATAGTGTGACTGGATGACCGATATCAAAGATCGCCCGGCGGAGAGAGTCAAGAGGGACTTCGAGTTTGTTCGTCGAATCGTCGTAACTGAATGGGTCGGTATCAAGTGCGTCCTGAAATGGGCTCCCCCCTCTGACCTCTGGCGTTTGTTTCAGATCATCTACCATCTTGCTTAGAGCACTCACGGATTTCTCAGCGGTGCTCTCTTTGATATCTCTCGCCCGTAAAAACTCACACCATTCTAGGGCTTCCTGTTTAGTTATATCAGATAGCGTGTAGCCTTCCGCTTCGAGAAAATCCTGTAAGTTGCTCCAGCCACTCCTGTAGTCCCTCTTTGAGCTCGGTTCGAGTTCTTTTCCCCGAAAATGAAGATAGTACTCAAGCAAGGATTCGTCGTCGCGCCGGGGCCGAGTGTCAGAGTCGAACTCTATCGTCATTTGTAGATTTTGAATCCGTCTCGATGTATCGCCGGGTCGTCTGCGACGATATCCATCATCTCATCCCGGAGAATTTGCTCCCAGAACTCGTCGGTCATATCGACAGCATTGTCGGCTCCTTCAGGTACTAGTTGTCGGATAGTGACTGGCGAAAAGTCTTCGTTTGTCTCAGATGCCGTTACGTGTCGAGGGTCGTTGTCTACAGCCGACATCATACCCAGTTTCAGGAAACATCGTGCAGCTTCCGAATCGTAAGGGAAGTTGTACTTTTCTTTCAACTTATCGAACATTTCTCCGTCTGGCTCTGGCAACCTCGTCCCAATCTCGTCGTCCTGTTCCGGGAGAGTAATTTTGACAGGTCTGACCATACTCAGTATTACTGATTGTCACAATAAAAGTTTTTACCATTGAAACAAGAATAAGTATAGAATATTGTTTCAATATGAGGATTAAAAGTACGTAAGCAAGATGTTTGTTATCTAGTAAGTATTAGAATACCAAAACGCAAGACGGGAGATAGTTGTGTTTGTTCTTCTATACAATATGCTCCAGATTATCTTGGTTATCTGCTTCATCGTCGAACCGGTTGGCGAGTCGATTGCTCATATCGTTCTGCTTCTCGTCACGCTTGTCACTCATACCATCTCACCTCGATTCTCGATGAGATGATCAGCCAATTGGAGGAGTTCATCCTCTTGATCACACTCCTCGTCACTGCCGAAGATTGAGACCCCGTCGTTGAACGCCCGCTTCACCGCAGCTCGATTCCGGAACTCATAGATTGGGATATAATCGCCGAAAGTATCGTCGAACCACTCCAACATTGATTTCTGTTCTCCGTCAAGCGGGTAGTCAATATTCGAAACGACAATGGCCTGTTCGGTAATTGTCGTCTCGTCGAAGTTCTCTTCCAGCGTATCAATCTGGTTGAAGAGGATATCGAGGGCCCGGATACTGGTGTCCTCTGCTTCAGCCGGGATGACGATATTCTCGCAGGCGAGCAGCGCGTTGTCAGTGAGGTGACCCAGAGACGGCGGACAGTCCATGATAACGAAGTCATAGCCTTCGACATCAGCCAAGAGCTGTGAAACACGCTCTCGCCCTCGCATTGCCGAAACCAATTCTTGTTCAAGTTGGAACATATCGATGTTCGCCGGAACGATATCAAACTCGTCATGAGTGAGAATGAGATCCCCAACATCGTGACTGCCCGGCTGTTTCAGTGCCGTGTATTGATTGGGGGCATCGGCAGTATAGGCATCGTCAAAGCCAACCCCCATCGTGAGGTAGCCTTGTGGATCAGCATCCCAGAGGAGCACACGCTGGCCTCGGGCCGCTAGCGCCCCAGCGATGTTGATCGCGTCGGTTGTTTTGGCGACTCCACCCTTCTGATTCGAGATTGCGATACGTGTCGGGGAACGGATATCTGGCTTATCTGGCATATCTGGAAATCCCAGCTTATCCAGATAATCTGGGTGAATTGTCTTAACTCTGCGTCAGACGAGTAGCTGACATGCCTATAGCAGTAGATGGTTTATCGACTGTGCCCGCCTCGCGTCCACATGGTGAACTAATACACCCCCAGAAGCGTAGAATGGTACTATACCAAAGCACTATACTTCTTTATGCTGTTGGTGTAGATATGACCGACGAACCCCACCCGGCCGAGTTTGAAGACATCAATGAGGCAGTCAGTGACGAGTGGAAATCGGAAACAACTCCCTACGAGCGGGTTCGTCACGTTATCGCGCACACGTACTCGGCAGTATCGGCTGAGACTGTTGCTGAAGACGCACAGACCTCACCGAAAACAGCGCGAAAACACTTGAACCTACTCGCAGATGAGGGATTCGTCGTTACCGCAACCGGAGAACATGGTGGGACAATATATCGGCGGTCGCCAGAATCGCTCGTCGTTGAGCAGGCCGCAGATATCCTCGAACACGTTTCGACTGACGAGCTCAGCACACGTATCGCAGAGATGCGTGAACAACTCAATGACTTTCGGGCAGAACACGGCGTCGACTCACCCGAGGAGCTGTCGATCAAGCAGACAAATCAGACATTGTCAGAGGCTGGATCTAATCAATCTGAAATCGACAGTGAGACCCTCCAAGAGTGGCAAACGACGCGTCGAAATCTTGCCTTTGCGAACGCTGCACTCTCGATCGCGAACGCCGAGCGATTTGTCGACGGTGACTCACGAACAACTGACGATGGTGTCCCCGTCTAAGAGATGGGAGAGAGCAACGAGACAGACGAACTCCACTCGTTACGGGGCTCGATCGACCGGCCAGCTCTGCTCACGGTCCGTGACATCATCGAGAGAGAAGAGCCGCTCGCAGCGCCATCGCTTGATGACTATCTCAATCCGACAGTCCTCGAGGTCCCACTCGATGACGGCCTCTGTGAGGCCGAATCTGCACGAATTGACGTTCAGTGGACGACTCGATCAGACTACAAATTTCACTATACGGACGCTGACGGCGTGAACTTCCGCTGGGGCAGCCATCCACATGGCGGGGATTACATCAACGTTCCAGGACTCGAGCACTATCACCCGCCCCCTGAAGCCACCTCTGACCCAGATGATGTTGAAGAATCTTGCATCAAGCAATCTGTCGAAGCACTCGTTACCCGTGCTGTTCTCAAACTCTGGCGTGTTGCCTATCACGCAGACTCTTATGAGCCGTTGAATGCCGCAACAAACCCGCCGTGAGGTTCTATCTTGTTTCAGCGGGACACCCCTTTTGCAGAGTGTAAATGGACAAGGGGACCACCCCTTTTGCAGAGTGTAAATGTTCGTTTTCAGTCGGTAGACGACTTCTATCGCAGGAATTGTTCCGCATTAGCGAAGGGGTCGTCGACTAGGCAATACCGTACAGCTCGGGCCGATCTCGAACGGCCGTCCGAACAGTCTTTCTGGCACAGGCAAGTTCCTTCGCCGCTTCTCGTTGACTCATTTCGTCACGGGCGACACGTTCGAGGATTTCACAGACGCGATGATAGTCGCCGGCCTCAGCTAGTTCGCCGTTGTCTTTTTCGAAGCCGATGGGTGCGGGGCCGTGGTTGTACTCATCGCTTTCCTGACGGGCGGCGATGCCCTGCCGGATGTTCTGGCGTTTGATTTTCGCGTCCAGTTCGGCGAAGACGCCCAGCATCTGGAACAACGCCCGCTGGTAGGGATCTTCATCTTCCTCGTCGGGCCGCAAGACCATTCGTTCGGACACGATATGCACGGCGACACCGGCCTCACGTAGCCGTTGTACGGTTCGTTCAAGATCAGAGATACTGCGGGCCACGCGAGACACTTCATGCACGACGACGGCGTCGAGGCGGCCGTCCTCGGCGTCAGAAATCAATTCCTGGTAGCCCGACCGTTCGACATCAGTCCCGGTAGACTTGTCGCGATACACTTCGATGGCGGGGGGTTCGACACCGAGTTCGTCGACTGCGTAGTCGTGGGTGGCTTGGAGTTGCCGGTTGAGGTTTTGGTCGGTCGTCGAGACACGAACGTAGGTAGCGACGGCCATGTATTCTCCCATACCCGGTCTATGTTTAAAGAATTGCATTAACTCCCATCTGGGAGAGGACTACAGTTCTGTCCCATAATCAATCCAACCAGTTTCAAGTTCGTCGAGGCGCTTCGTTTCTGTCGTCGGATCCACGAACTGTATTCTTGACCGTCCCCAAAGATAATTTATCAGGAAGAGAGGATATACAGTATGTATGAGATTGACTCGGTATATGATAAGATCGGTGCTGACCGTCCTGAAAAATTGGCCGGTGGGATGGCTGTGTGGACGTTGATTGATCGGATAGATACGTCCGATATCCTACACTGTCTGAATCCCGCGACAAACGATTCCCGAGGCCTACGCATACATCCAGCCGGATACCCCGATACAATCAACGACCACTCGATATATTCTGAATCGGGTGGTCTGAATCAAGAAGTCTCAGATATTCCGGTCCGAGTGATACTCAAAGACGATCACGGAGGACATCTTGAAGGGTGGATACGAACGTGGACGACTAACCCCAAGGAACTGCGAGAGAACTCACTGTTCCAAGATCACACACGAGAAGAGGAAATCGAGTGGGACGGCACAAAGCAGACCATCTCTCCTGAACGAATCAAACAACGCAGTAGTATATTCAATGAAGACGATGTTCGCGGTTCGCGGAATGATTTAATCAAATAGCTCTAAAGTAAACGTCCATACCCTAAGAGGCTATTACGATTAGTCTAGGAACCGTAACTACGCTACCCTATCAAGAGCCACTAATCCCGTATTGTACGGTATAGGCCCTGATAGACGGATAATCTATTACGACTTTTCGGATAAGTCGTAATACGAGTTTCGTAGGGAATTGACCACTCAGCGAATATTTCATTACACTGTGCACGCCACACGGCACATTTTTGTACGATGAGAAGCTATTACTGTTCAGTAACAAGCGTAAGAGGCCTGCTTCATGTGGAGTACTTCGAGTTATCCACAGACAGACCCTCTAAAAAAGGAACTCAGCAATGGCAAAATTCCAGCCGAAACCCGAGCCAGAAGAGCGAGACGAGCCAGTAGCGGCTGTTCTTGCTGAGATGACTGGTCGCCCTCAATCTGATTTCGAGCTTGACGGTGAATACGACTATCCGGATTTAGATGAGCTCGAATCCGTGCCGGAAGACGAGTGGTAGTTACGACCGGAAAAGACCGTCCGAAATATCATTCCGCTTCTCGTAGTTGATTAGAAGCTTCTCTGCTCGGCTCAAAAGATAGTTTTCACAGAAGGTCGGACAATCTCCGAGTAGGACTGGTCCGAACCCACGCCGCACGTCGTATTTCGAGCCATCTGGATTGAGTAAATCTAGATGCAACCCCTCTTCCGTCACGTCATGACCATCTGGCGCCTGTGGGTTATGATCAAATCTCGCAATGGCACACCAACTGTCTGGGCCTGTGTCAACCAGTTGGTGATTGTATTCAAGCTGTATCAAAAACTCTGAAACTTCTCCATCTGATGTGACAAGATGAAAACGCAGTCGGAGGTGTGACAGGCCAGCCGACTTGATATAGTCCTTTTCAGCCACTGTTATCAAATCCATTGCCCTGAGGGGCCTAAAGGTTCCCGCACGCGCGTGCGTGCGCTAATCAGCGGTATTGGCGATCTATTTCGACGTCAACGATCTATTCCAACGCTTTATTCGGAAAGCCGTTACTGTGCGAACGTCGGGGTTTACTCCAAACTACGACGTTCGCCGGACTCCGTGACACATCTCGAAGAATGAATATATTACAGTACGTCAGACAAAGCCACAAAATATTAGCGGTAGTATGTTTCGCTGCAATTGGAGCATATTATTGGTGGTGCTGAAATGTCTATATGTGAGTCGTCTTCTGGTCCTACAGTACTATGACCACTGTCTGGTTCTATAGTATCGATGTGCGCTTTGTCGTTTGGGTCGATTTGCTTATGATTTGGTCTTGAGTTTTCTTGACCACATTCGGGACATACTGGCATATACGCTATTTCATCCCCGACACATTTCATACCCAGTCGTCGTCAAACGGCATATTGGACAAGTCGTCAATTGACTCAAAGACTAAATGGACTGCCGTAATTCTACCAGACGGCGACAAGATACCGATGGCCGGAGAACGCGTGCAGGCTACCGAAGCGACGAACGAGACGGAGACTGACAACGAGGTGGATGAGGATCCGGAACTGGTCCCGTCCGCACAGCAGTTGCGCGACCACCAGCCCGACGCCTACACGACGGGATATGATCCGTTCGGAGAGACACGGATTGGGGTCGGGACGGCGAACGGGAACATCGAGCGACTCATCCGACTGAACGAGGGTCGTCACCACAGCGACGGCGATCACAGCACTCGCGAGGCCGCACGCGATAAGAAACGCATCACTGGATCACTCTGTTCGACCCTCGACGTTCCTACCTACCAGCAACGGCGGGCCGTCGCTGCGATGAGCCAGATGAACCTCGACCGTTTCGGGCAGCAAAAACGGATCGAGAAGGTTGCCCTCTGTACGATCGGGATTGTCGTCAATCGTGAGCGGAGACGTTACTTTTTGCAAGGAAATGACCCGACAGAGGTGGATCTATCGGAGGCGAGCCAGCAGGATTTTCCGGATCGCTTCAGCCAAAATTCGGATTTCAACGATCTCTGCACCCTGCATGGCGTCTCCGATGATGATCATTACAGCGTGACCCAACTCGTCAAAGCGGAACTCAAACGAATCGGATACTTCGAGCGGGAGAACCAGCCACTGCAGTAGGCTGCCTGTTGATCTTTGCCGGTAGAGCATCTCTGACGATCATACGCAGTCTTTTAAGTACTTCTTGCGACAATATGCGTAATTGAGGCGGTTCGGTCAGTGAGGTTCCCCGAATGGGGAAGCCGCTGGCCGGCCCTTATCGCGGCCGAATTTGGCCACCTCGAAGTCATAAGACTTCAACAAGACTGTCCATTTCGAGCTTTGGCTCTCGGGAAACAGTACGCTCGCGCGAAGGAAGCCCTTAGCAGGGTTTCCAGCGAGGGCTCATCCTCCGAAGTCTTTCATCGAGGGGTCACCAACTGTCCGCAGACCGTTCTTATGAACACGCGCGCTAATTCCCGCGCGATGTATTCGAAGTCTTCGACAGTCGGTACTCAGCACTGTCCTCATTGTGAAGAGTTGTGACTGACTCGACGACCAGTAGTCGTCGATAGCGGCTGTTCTCTCGGAATTTGCGTCCCAC
>NZ_JAMZFY010000005.1 GCF_025457605.1 Haloarcula laminariae
TCGGCCGAGCACGGCTATCGAGGTTGCGTGCGGAGGAGAAACGAATGTTGTACGTCGCCTGTACCCGCTCGCGGGACCATCTAATACTGGCTGGGACCCACGATGCATCACTCGGTGATGAGGGTCATCTCCATCTCGAATCCTGCGAACCCGATGCGGCGGATTCCTGGCGAGATCTGATACAGCCCCACCTGCTCGATGACGAGATACTGCTTGACGAACTGCTCGAATCGGGCGTGGCGCGACGGACTCTCCCAGGCGAGCTCCAGCGAGCCGGATCGGAGACCGACGCCGAGTACATGGTCCGCCTCCCAAGTGAATCCGTACCGGTGGCAGACGATAGCCTCGCGACAGTCCCGGAGCTGGGGCCGACCGTCGATCGACCGGCACAGCCGGATGTGACCTATGCAGTCTCGCCATCACAGATTGCAGACCTTGAGGGGGAGCAGCCCGATGGGCGACTGACCCTCGATGATTCCTCCCGAACGGTATCCTACGAGCGGTTCGATGACGATGACGGTGCGACGACCAGCGGGGAGCCGACGTCCAGGATGGACCCCGACGAACGGCAGCTTTATGGCCGTGTCTTCGGCGAAGCTGTCCATCGGATATGCGAGCTCCGCCCCGGGGATGGCGGCCGGGATGCCGTCATCGATGATACCCTCGTCGAGATGGAGTACGACGGTGAGATTATCAGTGCCGACCGCGAGGCCGTCTTCGACCACGCCGACCGGGCTATTGCGTACGTCGAGAGACAGATGGAAGGCGGGACCGCACGGTACGACGAGCTGGAGCTGACGGCCAACCTCCCAGGTGGGGAGCTGTACGGCTTCATCGACTGTCTCCTGGTCACGGGTGACCGGTATCACATCATCGATTACAAGACCGGAAATCACGATACCGCTGACCTCGAGGCCAAGACAGACTATTATCAGGCTCAACTGGACGCGTATGCGGCCATGCTGGAGGCCACAGGAGACCCGAACCGGGTGACGACATCACTGTACTACACAGCCTGTGATGTGGCCCATTCGAAGACGTACGACAGTGAGGAACTGTCGACCATCGTCGATGATATCGACCGTAGGATACGGGGCCTATGTGACATGGATATCCCCAGCTGAAGCTGGGAAGAAGTCCGACCAGGATCGAAAATTCTTTAATAGAGGGCACCGTGGCCATGGTATGTCCGACGCACCGACTGCTATCGATTTGTTCTGTGGTGGCGGTGGCTTCAGCGAAGGAATGCGACAGGCCGGTTTCGAGATAACACATGCTATAGATATCGAGCCGAAGGCCTGTGAGAGCTACCGGCATAACCATCCCGAGACGGAGGTCATCCAGGCGGATATCCTGGAGTTCGACCCCAACGAGTTTCCCGATGATGTTGATGTGGTGTTCGGGTCGCCACCGTGTACCGAGTTCTCGTGGGCCAAGCAGGGCGGTGGTGGGGACATTGAGGAGGGTATGAAGTTGGTCAAGCGGTTCATCCACTTCGTCGGCGAGCTAGAGCCCGACTACTGGGTCATGGAGAATATTCCACGACTTGACAACTACCTTCCCGAGACCATTGATTTCACCGATATTCCGTGGTCCGACCGGACCGATAGCATCGACATCGAGAAGGCCATCCTGGACGGGGATGACTACGGGACTCCACAGCGTCGGAGTCGGCTCTTCTCTGGTGAGTTCCCGGTTCCGGAGCCGACCAACGAGGACGTTCCATCTTTTGGTGCCATCAGCGAGGCGTTCCCACCATCGACCGACGGTATCCCCGAATCAGGAACCGTCACGGACCCGACCTACGGTATCGAGCTTCCCGCCGCGGAACTGACCGACCACTACTACATCAGTCACGTCACCAACCGAGAGGCCGAAGAAATTCGGGTCCGGAAGGAAGACCACTCGTTCTACGGGAAGATGAGCTTCCCGGACGACCCGGAGGTTCCCTCCCGGACTGTACTGGCGACGAACCGCCGTGTGGCGCGTGAGACACTCGTGATGGAGGACGACAAGGCACCGGAGGGGCTGAGTCGCTTCCGGAAGCCGACAATCCGAGAGATAGCGACCATCCAGGGCTTCCCCATCACGTACCAGTTCACCGGAACCTCCCAGGCACAGAAATGGCGGCGTGTCGGTGATGCAGTGCCGCCGACGATGGCGTTCCGGGTCGCGTGTTCACTCCTCGACGCACTTGGAGAATCAGCCCCGGAGGAACCCGATATCCGGACCAGCACTCCGAAGCCAGATACCAATCTTAACGACCGGGACCTCTCGTACAAGGGCCGTCGAAGCCTGAGTATCTCACGGAACTTCCGCCATCACGTTCCTCACGACAACAAGCAGTCGTTCCGTGTCGACCTCCAGACCGACAAGGATGCAGCGCCACCCCATCCCCTCGACGGAGTCGTCAACGCCGATATCACCCATCCTGTCGAGTTCGAGGTCGAGCTCTACCGAGGCTATTCGACCGATGTCGTCTCGACAACTATCGATCTGGAGGAGACGCTGGCATACATCGATAGACTACGCGAACAGCACCCCGAGCGGGAATCGGATATCGAGGCCATCGCTGAGCAGATACTCGAACGGCTCGGTCCAATGACACCGGATGCGACGACGCTGCAAGGTATCCGGTCTCGGCGGGCAGAACGTGATGAACCCCTGGAGTATGAACTACTGCGTACCATCTCCGACTACGACGACTCCGGCATCGTCGATGCTGTCATCCCCCGTGACCAGATGGAGGAGCTGGAACCACTGGAGTGCCCCGACCTCTTCGATGGTACCGAACTGCCGGTACGTGTCCTGTTCAAGCTGCTATGTGCAAACTATCTCTCGACCAAACTCAACAGGTGTGGTACCTGGGTCCGAGATGGCCCGGAGGATGTGTTCCTCTCGGAGGAAATCCGAGAGGCAATCGATACCGAGAGTATCGACTGGCAGGGCGCAACCTGCCAGGGAGTCTGTGTGGATAATCAGCTCCGCGAACGATATCTGGAGTCCTCCATACCAGAGGCACCTGCCTCGACCGACTGACCGTCGGCCTCAGTCGAGACTTCGGCCACGGTACCTTGCAGTCCGCGGTCGGGAGTCCTCTCTCGGCAATGGGTAGCGATTAATCGATATCACCGGCCAACGAGTGTCCAGCTCTGGTAAGGTCGGTTGCAGCCTTGCCGGCAGCCCTGAGGACATCTACGGCTATCCGTTGTCCGATAAATCGGCAGCTTCGCTCTATGCAGGGCCCTCCGGTAGGTAGCTATCGATAGCAATCGCATCCGCTGCGCGTTCTTTCGAGCGCGCCCAGAGAGCATCCTTCTCGATGTATTGGGACCGGCCATAGTCGATGAGTTCGAGGTCGGCATCCTGGGCGAGCATCTTGACCAGGAACCGTGTCGGGATGCGCCAACTTCTCCGTTCGGGTTTCTCGAGTGTCGGGTGGTCGTTGTTCTTGATGAACGAGCCGGGTTCGTTACTCGAGAAGTCCGAGTTGTGCTTCGGGCAGGTCTGGAGGATATCGTTGCCAGCTTCGCTCTCGCTGAGGTGTTCACCCTCCAGTACCTGGCGACGAATCTCCTCGTACTCCTCTTGTATCTGCTCGTCGAGTTCGTCCGACGGGGACCAGTTCTGCCACCAGACGAAGGGCCACTCACTCCGATTGCCATCGTCATGGACGAACCAGACGATGAACAAATCGAGGAACTTCTTGCGGAGCTTTTCGATGTCGCGCCAGTACTCGGTCTCGGCGAGCTCGCCGTAATCGATGATACCGACGCTCAACGGCTCCTTCGGGTAGAAATAATCACCATAGGAGGTCTTGAGCGGTTTGCACTTCAGTTCCTTCTCGATTTGCCGGAAGTCTGGGTCGGGGTCGTTGTCGTGGTCCATCCCATAGTAGGTCTCGAGGAGCTCGCCGAGCTGGCCCTTGAGCTTCGTCGCATCGTGGTCGGCCATCTCGGTCTGTGCGATGTCACCGAACGTGTGTCCGAGCAGCGCGTTCGACGCTGCCTCTACTTCGGCCCAGGTTGCATCTCGACCTATCGCGTCGCCGTCCATAGGGAACAGAATGAGGTTGATATAGAAAGGCGTCTAGGTATCGCTATTTCGAGTCATCGTGGCACAACACAGTCACGACGTTCATCGGGATTCGAACCGGTAATCTGACGACCGGCCGGTGTCGCGATGAGAGTCGTACTGATTGCTGTCGTGTTCAGGCCGTTGCTTGGATTCCAAGAGCAGCTACTCGCTCGTACTACCGAATACGAGCCCGGAGTCACTGTCCAAGTCATCTGGCGACTGCGTGAGTGTCCGCCCCATCTGCTCGACCAGTCCGACGACCAGCGCGTTCCCCATGCACGTGTACCGCCAAGTTCGTGACATCCCGGTATCGGTCCAACCGTCGGGAAATCCCATCAGCCGTTCCGCCTCGATGGGTGTCAGAATACGGAGGTCGCCGGTCTCTGGATCTTCGACGACGTGTTTCTCTCGTCCAGGGCCCGTAGTCCCCTCGCTCGTGAGCAGCGTCCTAGAGGGACCATCGAGATTGTCCGGGAAGGGAATCGCACCCTCACTGAAGGTGTACTCGTAGCCATCATCCGTGACACGGTCTTCCTCCTTCGCTCCCTTCATGTACTCCCACCGATCCATATCCTCCTCGTCTAAGAAGAACTCGTCGTCGACACCACCCGTCTGGAGTACATCACCGAGTGTCTCCCCCTCGATGTCGATGGGGTCGACATCGCGGGTCCAGATGCCCCCATCGACCATCGAGCCAGCGTGCTCGAAGTCGAACTCGAACTCCTCGCTCGTCTGTTTCGGGTCCCCGAGGAGCTCAGTATCGGGCTGTCTGGCGACCGGGAACTGCTGCTGACCGGAATCGACCGGGAACTCACGGGGGAAGAACCCACGTTGAGTGAAGTAGTGTGGCTGGTCGGCCTCTTCGTCGAGCCATCCGCCCCAGTCGGTATCTCGACGAGCTGCGAAGATGAACACCCGTCGCCGCTTCGTCGGATACCCATAATCGGCCGCATTGAGCATCCGCCACTCGACGTTGTAGCCCAGGTCATGAAGACAGTGGAGTACAACCGCGAAATCGCGTCCACGCTGGTCCGTCGGCGAGCGGAGAAGTCGGTTGACGTTCTCCAGAAGGAGGTACTTCGGGCGCTTCGCACGGGTGATACGTTCTATCTCCCACCAGAGGACACCCTTCTCGCCTTCAATCCCCTCGGCGCCGGTCTGGGCGACTGAGTAGTCCTGGCAGGGGAAACCCCCCACGAGCAGCTCGTGGTCTGGCACGTCCTCTGTGGGGACATCGTTGATATCGATGTTGGTGTGGTCGTCGGCGCCGAAGTGCTTGACGTAGCAGTCTGATGCGTGTTGGGCCTGGATGCTCGGTTCCCATTGGTTGCTCCAGATGACCTCGTGGCCCGCTTCTTCGAGTCCGAGGCGGAAGCCACCGACCCCAGCAAAGAGTTCGACCGTATCCAGACCCATCTTGGATGGTCAATTGCGGAAGGGAGGGTTCAATCTATCGCTTCCTATACTGTCGTCTAGTGGATACGGCTCTGGACCGCTCGAGACTGAGTGACCTTCGATTCATCTCTCAACGGCCATCATAATGGAGATAGAGAGCGTATAGATATCAGCCCCATCTGGGGTCTTCGTACCCCAAGACCGCAATATCCTCGACGAAGAGCACACTCCGGATGAACTCTAGGTTCCGCGTGGTTGCACGATGGAGGTCTCTGGACCCACCATAGTTCGTCGGGACGATGAGGCAGCCAAACTCGATTGTCTGTCGCTTCTCCCGCTGTGTCTTGCCACCCCTGATGAACTTGAGGATGTCGTCGCTGACTCGTTTGGCCTCACTCTTCTCAATCTCGATTGCGATTCGCTCATCTGCGTTGTAGAGGTCGACGCTGTGATCGAACCCCGCATCCGCCCAGAGCTTACAGGCGGAGTTGCGCCCACTAGAATCATCGTGTTCGTGGTCATATCCAGGCAATTCAGATGCTATCTTCGAATCGAACTCCCGTAGCTCGATGCCCTTCTGATGTTCGTGAAATACATCGGCCGGGACTTCCTCGACAGCGGCTTCGATACTCCTGTAATCGCTATCTGGAAACTCTCGGTACTTGCTCTGACCTCTGATATCGCTCAGGAATGCCGTCTTCTCGATTCTCACCATGTGCTATCAGGCCCGATGTGGGGCCGTGCAATCAAGCCAGGGGTCGTTCTGTGGCTGGCAGTATCGAATACGAACCCTTGATTAGCTTCGGACGGAAGAGTTGTTTCCGGCCGCCTGACTCGCAATCCGCGAAGAACGAGAATCGTGGCCCGCCTGGTGCTCGCTGTTACCTATGTTACTCTTGGGCGTATTATTTTAAAATTGGTCTGTGTTACCAGGAAAGTTCATGCTGGTAGCTGTATTCGGTATCGGGGCTTGCTCTACGAAATCAATGCCTGCTTCGCAAAAACGGATTGATCCGTGTTGCTCGATTCAAGCCACACGAGGCGTAGTGGGAGCCCCCGCTATTAACAGGCTCTGTGAGCCAATGTCCATACCAACAATGCGATTTGGAATCCTCAGTACGGCTAATATCGGTGTGACATCGATGATTCCGGCGATTGTCGCAAGTAATCACGAGGTCGGGGCCATCGCCTCACGTGATGAAGGCGCCGCACAGGATGTAGCCGACAAGTTTGGAATTCCAGAGGCCTACGGCAGCTACGACAGACTCATCGCAGAAGCCGATATCGACGCGGTGTACATTCCGCTGCCAAACGGGCTTCATGCCGAGTGGATTCGAGCCGCCGCGGACGCTGGTTTGCACGTCCTTTGTGAAAAGCCGCTCACCGGCGACCCGAGCGAGACAGCTGCTGTCTTTGACTACTGTGAAGATCGTGATATCACCCTAATGGAGGCATTCATGTATCGCTTCCACCCACTCACTGAACGCGCCGCTGACATCGTCGCGAACGAACTCGGTGAGGTTCGCGCAGTCACGTCGACGTTCACCTTCCGGATGCCCGACGGTGCCGAAGACATCCGACTCGACCCGGATCTCGACGGTGGGTCGATACTGGACGTGGGGACCTATGCTGTCAGCGCGGCACGTCTCTTCCTCGGGGAACCCGACCAGGTGTACGCAACTACTCACGACAGTCGTAACTGCGGCGTCGACACCGAGATGGCTGGCATCCTTGAGTACGACTCCGGCGCCGTCGCTCGGGTCCAGTCAGGCTTCGAGACACCACTAACCCAGTACTACCGTGTCGAGACGACCGATGGCTGGCTCCGCGCCGAGCCCACCTTCGACGTCGGTGTCGACAGCCAGACATCGCTCACTTACGCCGTCGACGGGCGGGAAGTGACAGAACGATTCGACGCCGCAGATCACTATCGCTTAGAGGTGGAACATTTCGCCGAGTGTGTCGAGCGCGGCGAGACACCAAGAATCGACCGCGAAGAGAGTGTCACCCACGCTGAGACACTGGCGGCGATAGGTGAGTCTGCACAGTCAGGTAAACGTGTTGTCGTCGGCGAGTAGCAGAATCCGACTTAGTAGTATTGAGAAGACGATAAGCGAGCGGTAAGACGGCTGGCCAAATAGGATAGTTAACCAACATCTATAGGTTTTGCGGCCTCTGTTGGTTAGTATATGGATGACCGAGACCACGCAATCGAGGCGCTCGAACATCTCCGTACGATGGAGTCAGCTGAGAGCGGTGGGTCAACTATAGAACAGCATCGCCAGAACGCCATCGAACACGTGGAAGCACTGGTAGCAGAACTCGAGAAATCGACCCAAGTCGAGACATCTGAGGAGTCAGTTGAGATCCCGGACAACTGGGACGATGATGAGGAGTGGGAGAGTAAACTCGAAGAGGCTCGTGAGAAGGCTTCAATATCTTCATCGAAGGGGACGCTGACGACGAAAACAATCAACGGACGGGAATACTACTACCTCCAGTGGCGGGAAGGTGAAAAAGTCAGGAGTCAGTACATAGCTCCAGTTGACCCCACCTGAGACGACTCCACAGATTATAGGTTGAGTGTTCCGGCGTTCACCGATATGACACACACACACCAGATTCCGAGTGAGTGAGTGATTTAGGGACATCCCCCTGTTCAGATGGGGACTGGGTGGTTGAAGGACTCATTTATAGCGGCTATTGGGGGGAGAAC
This sequence comes from Haloarcula laminariae, assembly GCF_025457605.1. Classification (NCBI taxonomy): domain Archaea; kingdom Methanobacteriati; phylum Methanobacteriota; class Halobacteria; order Halobacteriales; family Haloarculaceae; genus Haloarcula; species Haloarcula laminariae. The sequence continues at coordinate 8,189 of NZ_JAMZFY010000005.1, forward strand.
GACCGACTTAACCAACGTTTAGGAAGAGAGGGACGGTTTGTTGGTTAAAACTGAGGAACCCCTACCACACACACCCCCCATTTCGAGTGTTAACCGGTGAGAATCCGTAGGTGGGGGAGTAGCATCGAGATTGTCGATTTGTATATAAAGAGTGGGTACACCACACCCCATTTCGAGTGTTTATCGAGCGGGAAAGCGCTCTACTACTACTACTAACACTAGCTAGTAGAAAGAAATATAAATAAAGGAAAAGACGACAGACAGCTCTCCAGGAATCGCACCGCTTCTAGTAATCGGTGTTCACAACTAAGAAGGCTGCTACAACCTGTTCTCGACATAAACTTGACCTCGATATGTGGCCCCACCCTCCTCATACTAAGAACACTCGAAATGGGGGGTGTGTGTGCCTCCCCATCTCTCCTCCAGACAACACTCGAAATGGGGGGGCACATTTCCGTCAGGGTTTCAACACAAACTGAACTATCCGGTATACTGCTTTTATGGGCTCTATAGCCGATGTTTACACTCGAAACGGGGGGCGTCAATAACCCTTTCAGGTACGAACACCGGAAACACTCGAAACACTCGAACTAGCATTTTATGTACCATCATGATAAGTTCTCAGATAAGATGGATTCGCCGTTCGACGACCCGGGAAAAATCTTCGCCGATAAACGTCCCTTCGACGAAGGGTATACGCCGGAAACGATTCTTTGCCGAGATGAGGAAATCAGTCGCTACTCCGAAGCACTCCAGGACGTTGTTGAGGGATTCGGTCCGAACAACGTTTTCATCTATGGGCAGACGGGCAACGGCAAGACCGTCGTCACGAAGAAGATGATGGGTTTTCTCCGCGAGGAAACCGCACAACACGATATCCCACTCACAATTCTGGAGGTCAACTGCAACAAGGACGATAGCATCTTCAACGTCCTCATCTCGCTTATCAACCAGCTTCGGCCGCCAGATGATCAGGTTCCCGAACAGGGCCCGACGAAGGGCTTTCTCTGGTCGACGCTGTATGAGGAACTCGACCAGCTCGATGGCGACGCGGTCGTCGTCCTGGACGAAATCGATATGCTCGGTGCCGACAACGACAAACTCCTCTATGAGTTTCCTCGGGCGCGGAAAATGGGTTCGCTCGAAGACACTCGTGTTGGCGTGATTGGCATCTCGAACAACCACATGTTCAAGGACTCATTGGATCCTCGCGTCAAGAGCACGCTCTGTGAGTACGAAATCTTCTTTTCGCCCTACGACGCCAACGAGCTGACCGAGATTCTCGACCACTACGCCGAACTCGTGTTCCGTGAGGGGACAATCGATGAGGGAGTCATCGAACTCTGTGCGGCCCGGGCTGCCCAGGAACAAGGTGACGCTCGCGAAGCTCTCGATCTTCTGGAAACAGCTGGGAATATCGCTCGGAAACAAGACGCAACGCAGGTCACACAGGCACATGTCGAAGAGGCTGGCAGCCGTGTCGAGGAACAGCGCGTCCTCACCATCGTTCGCGACCAGCTCACCTCCCAAATGAAACTTGCCTTGCTCGCGACGACGTTCCTCAATCTTGATGACGAATCTTCGCCACGAGCGAAGAACATCTACAACGTCTATGAGAACATTTGTTCGGTCTGTGGCTACGAACCCCGTTCGAAGCGTCGCGTGAACGACTTCCTCGATTCGATTCGTCTGTATGGCCTGCTCGAGCGCAACGAACGCAATCTTGGCCGTGCAGGTGGACGCTCATACATTCATACGCTGGAAGTCTCGCCCGAACTCGTCTTCGAGGGGCTGAAATACGATCAGGAAGGCGCCGAATCGATGCTCGAGCGCTATGATCTCGTTCCGGATCCTGAGGATGCAGACCAAGCACGACTGACTGCATATATGTAATCTCGACGAGCGAGCGTGCCACCCAAATCGGCGTCACAACCCATACCCTCGTGAACAACGAGGCGTTCTTCGTCGCCCTCGAAGTGGCCGGCTTGCTCAAGCGTGTGGACCTCGACACCAGCAACGCCACGAGGTAGTGGATTGACTTCCGTTTCGAGGTTGAGCGACGGTTTTCGACGGCTGACATCGGAGAGCTGTCAGTATATTTTAACCAGTCAACTGCTGTGAGTTGTGTCGTGCTGGTCCCGTGTGTCAACTCGCTATATGACAATATAGATGGAATCGTTGTAACTAAGATGAATTAACAACCCAAAGACACCCTCTAAATACCGATATCGGTAGATAGAGTGGATGAAGAGCCAGATTAGATTACCAAACTCGATAAGTAATTGCAATCTTCATACCAGCTACTAGCATGATCTCACGTCGGGAATTGCTCACGACTTCTTGTATTGGACTTGCGGGGCTAGCCGGCTGTTCGGGCGGTGATGATGGCAGCTCTAACGGTGATGGTGGTGAGAACGGGGCGACTGGAACTGTAACGACAACGGAGGACCAGGGAGAAACCTACCTCATGGGCGTTGGGGCAGATGGGACGTCCGTTGCGGTATCAATCAGTGATGCCGAAACGGTGGCGTCGGTGAATGCAGTTCGCGAGGACGGGGAACTGTTCGCTTCAAAGAAAGTGAATACTGGCGTTTCACAAGTCTCCTTCCCAATGGTTGAAGGTGGCCCTGCTCCAGAAGAAATTGTGTCTCCTGGAGCGCAGCTCACATTCGTAGCTGTCAATGGAAGCGGGGACGAACTTGACTCACTCGAGTGGGCGTATGAACCTCGGCTTGAACTTGCACGGGCATCGACCGGGCAGACGGACTATCCTGAACGTGAGTACTCGGAGCGGTGGCTTGTTGTCGAGATTGAAAACACTGGCACGGGCCCTGCTATCTTTAATGGTATACAACTTGAACATCTAGAAGCGCAGGATGTCAACCGTGTCGAAAAGCCCATTGTTGACAGCTTCATGAGTGACCGGGACCACCCCGCGTGGAACCTGTCTGGTTACACAAGTAATTGGTCCACTCCGGTTCCTTCTGATAATCTTGACGAATTTATAACCCCTACTGACTCGTCTGAATATGCTATTCCAAGCGGTGAATCTCGCAAATTTGTTTATACAGGAGTGTTCATGAGTGGCCGTTCCTACGCAAACCTTGAACAATCTCCCGACTACGAGCGCACATTCGGTGTTACAGTGCGCTCAATCCCAGAATATAATTCTTTTTCGTCGTATGAGGTTACCGTCGAACTATCGGGAGAATTTAACCACCAGGGGCGCGCTACGAGCCTGAAGTTTTGGCCGAGTGAAACGCAAGTAATCTCAAAGACGGAGGTTGACGGGTCTTCTTTTGGTGAGTGATATCCGGGCAGCTTCTTCAGTTCTATTCACTGCCGGTACGGTCTCAGGTCGCATTTCCAACGCCGTTTCTCGTAGGTGTCGTGTGTTGTCCGCCCTTCCTGAGATCTCCATCCACCGCCGACGGAATCGTCATAATTCTCACCTTTGAACTCTGCTACTGGATATGCAGGTCGGTTGAGCAGCGAATTCTCTTAGCCGACACTGAAACAAACCGACTTCCACAGTAGTGACTTGTTTCACAAGCCGTGAATCGGTCAGTACAGGAGAACCACTTAGCAGTAGGTACTTCATCCAACTCTCTTGATTTACGGTATGGTTTCCCGCGAGACTCAGATAATGGTCGCTTCTGCCGTGGTAGCCCTCGCTATTCTTTTCGTCCTACGGGCATTTACGAAATTAGGGGTGTTGCCGAGGTTTGTGATTGTCGTCATCGCTATAATCGTTACACAATCGGCCCTCAAACAGTGCTCTCAGTAAGCAGGTCGATTGAGCAACGAATTCTCTCAGCCGACTCTGAAACAATGAGACTTCCACAGTAACGACTTTTCAGACAAGTCGAAACAAACGCAGATTGTGGTGTTGAAAATCCCAACCCAGAGGCTACCGCTCCGACAACGCGTATATGTGATCACTCCAGATGTACACCATCCTATCCACCACTGTCGGCGATGATCGCACAACGTCCCCTGTCTGATGTGCCCATTGCTCGGTTCCATCGGCTGCCGACAACGCGTACACGCTGCCGTCGTCACTCCCGACGTAGACTGTCCCATCCACCACTGTCGGCGACGACCGTACCTCGTCCCCAGTCTCATATGCCCATTGCTCGGTTCCATCGGCTGCCGACAACGCATACACGCTGTGGTCGAAACTTCCGACGTAGACGGTCCCATCCGCCACTGCCGGTGAGGAATACACCGCGTCCCCGATATCATATGCCCATTGCTCGGTCCCGTCGGCTGCCGATAACGCATACACGCTGTGGTCGTAACTCCCAATGTAGACCGTCCCGTCAACTACTGCCGGCGACGAAACCACATCGTCACCAGTCTCATATGCCCATTGCTCGGCTCCATCGGCTGCCGACAACGCGTACACGCTTTGGTCGGCACTCCCAATGTAAACTGTCCCATCCACCACTGCCGGCGACGCATGCACCGAGCTCCCAGTCTCATATGCCCATTGCTCGGTCCCATCGGCTGCCGACAACGCATACACACTGTCGTCGAGGCTACCGACATAGACCGTCCCATCAACGACTGCTGGCGATGAATACACCCGGTCCCCGGTCTCATATGCCCACTGCTCGGTTCCGTCGGCTGCCGACAATGCGTACACACTCCCGTCGGTACTCCCGATGTAGACCGTCCCGTCAACCACTGCCGGCGACGAATTTAACGGGCTTATGGAGTCATATTCCCATTGTTCGGTCCCATCGGTTGCCGACAACGCATACACACTGCCGGCGCCACTTCCGACGTAGACCGTCCCATCAACGACTGCTGGCGATGACCGCACCTTGCTCCTAGTCTGGAAGGCCCATTGCTTGGTGACTGACGTTTTGGGGCCGGTTTCACTCGGGCGAGAGCCCGTGTTCGCGGTGTCATACCTGAACATGGGGGCTCCGCCCATATCGCCTGAACCGCCGTTAGCATCGCTGGAGTCTTCGGCAGTGTCAATTGCATCTTCGTCAGCATCACTCGAATCTTCGTTAGTATCGGCTGAGTCTTCCCCAAGTATACCAAGACAGCCTGAAAGACCCAGCACTGTGCCCGATATCGAAGCTTTGAGAAAATTCCGACGACGCGACGAATCCATGGAAAATAATTCCTTTGTCAGCACTTATTATTTGCTACCAAATCTGACAAAAAGACAGCTGTAGTCGGCGGCGTTCTCTCGGGCGTCTCGGATATCCGTGTAGACGCTTATCTACAGACGGGGTTAGCCAGACAAGGTCAAACTGTCGTCACGACCAGCGACCTACTGGCATACGCAGTACTGGAGAAAGCCTGGTAGTTGAGGGGGCTGCTTGTCGACTTGTAACCACAGATAGGACGTTTCGCCGATACAGGCGTCAGCTCAAATGGTGGCCGTTGGAAGCCCTCATCCGTATGGTCAGCAACAATCCGGCACGGTGTTTGCCGATGGGCCTTATATCGAGCAGTGACCCAACACCCGTACGGCCCCAGTCCGTAAAGAAAAACTCAGAAACACGTGCGCTGCCCACCGCTGGCACCTTTCGAGAACTGTTTTGCCACTGCACGGTGAGGGTGGAGCTAAGATGGTTATCGTTGAGGAGGTCACCAAACTGAGCGAGCGCCGTACCCAGACCTCGTCTGAGGCATTTCCAGATGAGGCACTGGCGTCGATACGGGCGGCCGTCGAGGCTGTCCCCGCTGATGTCTTCGACGGCTCGACGAAACACAGGGAGGTCGGCGGGTTCGATGCCGGGATTGCTGATAGCCTCCCACAGTACGAGTATGAGGGAGATGCGGGAGGTGGCTTCAACCCGAACTGCAAGCTCTGGTCGCATCTGGGGTTCAACTACAGCGTCGACCTCTACGACGCCGATGCCCGCATCGCTATCGAGGTCGAAAAGAGCGAACGCAAGAACGTCAGCGACGATCTCCTCAAGTTCCAGAAAGGTACCGCACACAGAAGGATAGCCGGCCGAAGATCGAGTTCGGCTGTCTGGTGCTGCCGGTGAACTATCTCGGTCGGCACAACCTCTACCAGCACAGCCTGACCAAGCTGGACTTCATGAAGGGCGTCCTGTTCATCGACGATGTCGCTGTCATCGGCTATCGCGACCCGCGCCCGGACTGACCCGTCTTCCTGGTTGACTCTCAGAATTCGCCGCCACAGGCCGGACAGATGGGCTCGTCACCGTCCGTCGACGGCGCCACGCTGAGCTGACAGTGGTCACACCACAGCCGACGCTCGTCGGTACCGTCTGGTGTGTCGTGGGTCATGGTTGGAAGTAGACTCGGCGGGTGCAAGAAGTCTCGGCGTAGTTAACCAACATGCACGGTCCAGCGGCAGGTCGCGTTGGTTAAGAGAATGCCGGCAGCCCGCCCGCCATGGTCGTCGACGAGTCTCTGCACCATCCACGCCATAGTCGAGACGGTCGATAGCCTCCAGTACAAGTTAGACACCGACCAGAACCTCGGCGTTGGGATCGTACAACTTCGCGAGGCCGACGACCGCAAGGGGTGTCGTGATAAGAGTGCATATACGGACTTGATTCAAACCGGTCAAGAGCTCCCAGAATACTGGATACAATGACGGCGTTTCATTACGTATTCTCGGCTACTCGATATCACTGGCGTGCGCTCGTATCTGTATCGTCGTGGGTTACAGCTCGTCGATGTCGGCCGAATAGTCCTGAGTGTGGTGACGATACCAGGTACCGTGCTCCACGAGCTGGCCCATGCTTGTGGCTGTGTGATCACCAGGACAGACATCCACGAGATTCAGTTCTGGCAGTGGCAGAACTATCTCGATTGGGAGGCAGACAATCAGCGGCCCGGCTTTATCCGGCATGACCACCCAGGCAAGCCGTGGCAGAGCGTCTTGATTTCGGCGATGCCGCTGCCGGTCTGTTTCAGTTGTGGAGCCCTGCTGTATATCATCGCAGATTTCCTTGCCTACCCGTCGTCACTCCTCGCGTTCGGTCTCGGGAGTGTCTTCCTGTTCAGTATGGGGCTGAGCCAGACGGACCTCGGGAATATAGAACGGTATACTGCTGACCTCACCGGGATTGAAGCGTGGATTTGGACTGTATTTGCCCGACTGAGTCGGAATGAGGGACTCCTAATGGGTAGTATCCCTGCGGGAGCGTTTCTTCTCCTTGACCTCCCACTCTGGACCATAGTGTTGGTCGGTATCTGGCATCTGTGTCTCGAGGTGGCGTGTCTGTCGTATGACTGGTGGCACACACAGTAGGAGCCGTCGACAGCATGAACCAGACGAGCGAGGAAGCAAGCCGATACGACAAGCAACTGTCGCATTAGTCGGTGGACTGAGCCGGGCCAATGTACTTCGATTTGATTTTGTCCCCATCTCGCCACTGCCAGTACCGGTAGCGGTTGTCGTTGATTTCCTTGACTGTGACCGATGCGTTGGTCGGAACCGCTGCTGGCCGCTCATCTGGTACGGCAGCAGCCGACTCGTCTTCAGCTTCGTCCTCGGCCTCGAGGCGTGTCTGTCGCTCGCGATACTCGGCCAGGGTTTCGGCATACGTGGCGAGGGCCCGAATCTGGGTTGGAGACAGAGTCGCACACTCGTCGGTGAATCCCGCCGGGAGCGGCGCCGGTGGGGTCGGTTCCTTGGCCATCTGTATTAACCAACAGCCAGTCCATAATCTTCACTATGTTGGTTAAGACACTGTTGTCGGTTTTCGTCCAGAATTACGCGCTTCATCTATCGTGCCATCCACGCGACGGTTGAGACAGTCGATGGCCCGATTACTATTCCTCCCACTCTTCGATGTCGACATCAAAATCTGGGTAATAGATTCTTGGTTCATCGGATGCTGGCTTCGCTGGGATAGTCGTGAGCTCTTTCTGGGCCGCCGTAGCGAGTACCATCGAATCAAGAATATCATCACGACGGACATCTTTCCGATAGTAATCCGTACATGCTTCATTGTAGTGCCTTCTCGGCGTATCGAGTGCATCGCTGAGCAACTTCATTCGGAGGCCTTGACCCCGCTGTGACGATTTCGAGTAGGCGATTGGTTGGCCGTTGAGTTCAGCAAAGCAGAGTTCTGGATGGCTCTCTCGAATCGTGCTGTCATACTCTTGCCCCACGACGCGGTTGACTTCACGGATTTTGTCGCCGATGCTGTAGGCCTGCCTTGAGAGGCCATTCCCGAGCTGATTCCGGTGCTTAGCGTTCGCAGCCTCATAGTCCTCGCAGTCCAGTGCACTCTGGCATGGTGGGAAGAAGACCGAGTTCCCGCGACTGCCAAGTTCCTCACGGGCAGCGAGATCACAGCGGCGCCGTGCTTCAGTTGGGTAGCCGATGGGGATATCGACAAGAATCCGTGTGGCATCGTAGGTCGTACAGAGATTCTCGAATTCGTCGAAGACCGCTGTACTGATACTATCGTCATCAAGGATTGTTGCGAACCACCCAGCCGGACACGCATCGACGCCGACGACAGCTTTGCTATTGCTGCTCATTGGGCCTCAGTGTACTCCATGACGAAGACCGGCAATTCGATAGGGAAATGCTCGCTAAAGAATGGGCCATTTAGTTCTCGCCGTGTCCGGCGCAGAGACGGGTCTCGATCGGTTGGGTACATGAGCACGGCAACGTCGATGGGAAGCGTCTCCAAGCGTTCTGCGGCGGCCTGTATCTTCATGAGATGCCAGCGGGCCCGCATCTGCTCTTTGCGCTCGTGTTCGATGGCCACCCGATGAGCATCGTGATAGGCATCGAGAAACGGTGTGAGTCGCTCTGCATGGGGGCTGTCGGCGGGTCCGAGATCGACTTGGACCTGTGTTTCCCAGCCACCCATATCGTAGAGTGCCTCCGACCGTGCCGAGTAGGATCCCTGGCCAGAGTGTTTTGCCCAGATAGCCGGGAGTTGTTTCAGTTCCCCGAGAACACCTTTCTCGCGTAACCGGGCTTTCCCACCGTTGTGTGAATACGTCTCTAGATGCATCTTCTAAGCGTATTCTGCTGTGAGAATATAAGACCATTTCTGGCGGATGTAACACACGGCAGAATTTATTCGCCCTTCTCGAACGGGTTTTCTAGCAGTCGGGTCCAGGTGCTGAGTGAGATAACCGTCACCGGACCATTCCCGCCACGGTCGAGACGGTCGACAGCCCAATCGCCAGTACGAGCTGGGTACCTCAGAACTTATAACCGGTAACTTCGAGGCCGATAACTCCAGAAAGGGATATTTTGTCACCCGGATTGATTTCGACCCACTGCTTGTTATCAATCGGATTGCCGTTGACTTTCACTGAATTCGGCCCGAGCTGATGGACATAAAAATGGCCGTTGGATTTCTGAAATCCAATGTGTTCTCGATGGATACGTTCGGCTGTTGAGTCGGATATTCCATCCGCAGTAAGGAACGAACGCAGTTGATTGCCAAGGGTTTCTCCATCGTCTACGCGCAGTGTCCGTCCCCGTGCCTTAATCGTGAGTGCCCGTGCATCTTCGGTTGATTGTGTTGACTGGTCACCCTGCGGAATGCGCGTCTGTTGCTTCCGTTGGGCCTCGATTTTTGGAACACGGTGGGGGTCCAACTCTTCGCCACACTGCATGCAATATTTGTCCTCCTCATCGATTGCTGCGTCACAGGAAGGACAACTGGTCAGTATATCTGTGAACTGGATAAGTAGATCTCCGGAATCGCTCTCTCGCACCAGATGAATCAGCTGTTCCCCGTCGATGAATTTCAGGTTGAACTTCTGTTTGAGTTCGATAGCCTGCTTTGTGAACCCGCTCGTGGTCACGATAATGACTTCATCGACGCCGTTTCGCTGCTTGAGTGATGCATATTTCTGGACCTCCGGTCCGGAAACCCGGTTGCCATGTGCATACTTCTTCGCTTGAATGAGCGCTTTCCTCCTGTAGGGGAACGACTTGGTCGCCTTGATATCGATACCCATATCGTTTGATCCGACCGTCACCTCCGTGTCCCAGCCACGGCGAATCCATAATTCGGCAATGAACTCCTCGAAACGCTGAGGATCGAGCGCAATCAATGCTGAGAGAAGAGCATCTGTCTCCCAGATGGAGAGGTCGTCAGTAGACATGCTAGTTAGTGAAATGCAATCATTGTCCACTGCCTATGAATATAACGGGCTCAAAATACTGCTACGGCCTCATGCTTGTTTCAGTAACTAAAAACAGCTCCCGGAATATCGCCCGAAAGCAGTCTATTTTGCAACTTCAGAGTGACTGGGCAAGTGCGACAACCCGATCAAAAAGACCCCGGAAGAACGGATATTCGAAGATGACGAGTCCAAGGATAATCAGCATCGGTGCGAAGGCTGGCTCAACTTGCAACTCGACATAGTGCGAGGCGCCTATTACTATCAGGATTAGACCCTGAACTAGCCGGGCTTGCTCTTTGCCAGATTCGTGAACGGCATACTCGACAGCTGAGCGAAGAGCTTCGCTGTCGGCCTCTGTACCGGCCTTGTCTTTCAACTCTTCAATGTCTTCTTCATCAATTCGAGCGCTGAATGTCGGGGGCATATTCCCTCCCATCAGCGCGAACAACTTATATCTCATAGATAATTCGAAGACTGAAAACTGATTTTTCGCCTGTAAACACAGCTGAGGCGGATGTTTACACCTGAAACGTCTAGCCGTCTTATGTCAGTCCGCACATGATGGACAATTCGGATGTATGTGCAAACTGATTGGCGGTACGACGTGACGGTACATGGGTGGAACAGAGAAGTGGTACTATGATTGCAGCGTCCCTTCAGCTGGAGTTTGTTTCGGCAGTATGGATTGAATGGTTACCACACAGGATTTTGAGCCACCTGACCCCGCTGGCCCTCATCGTTCTGGGATACTTTGTCGAGAAACACTATGTGAGCCGACCTGCGGTGTTTGCCAATGCGCTTGCGATTAACGTCTATATTCGCGATGTCGCTAACCCGCACCAACTCTTGATCCTCTATGCAAATTTGGGTGTGGTGATGGCCGGGATTGGGATGTATACTTACGCTGCTGAGGAGTCGCTTAGCAGCAGATACTACATACTAGCTCAATTGTATGGCTCCCCAGTTGTCGCACTGGTTATTCTTCTCTTCTAACTCACGTCAAGGTCACCACGTAATAGCGACCGTCCTTTCTTGAGGGGGGTCACTTCAGACTCTCCACGTGGTTTGACATACCCGATATGGTCTCAACCAGTGAACCACCAGCACACGGCCCAACGTCCCAGCCGTGCCCCCACGCACGAACACACACCAGTCACCGAGGTGGCCACACGGCGTCTCGTCGAGCTCATGCTTCTCGCCGGCGCCGTTGACGCCGAGGCAGGTCCGAGCAATGCAATCACTACGGAGAGATCACACATGGCCATCGGGTAGGATTGACCCTACTATTATGCCAGCTGGTTACCAGTTCTGGACATGGAGATATCTACGCTCGCTCAAGAGTTTAATTTCGTAGATACAGTCACACTTGAAGAAAACGAGAGTGGCCAGATTGACCTCAAAATGCCCCACTCTCGGTACGCGAAGGCGGATGAAATGCCAGTCCATCAGTACGGCTGGGGGCCTTTTTGCAAATTCTTTGCTGATACTACCGACTATCAACAGGTATCAGGCGTCTACGTCTTTACCGCAAATTACCAGATTGTATACGTCGGGGAGGCTGTAGATATCCACAGTCGTATCCAAGCTGGGTATTCGAATATCTCTCCCAGGAACTGCTTCGAAGGCGGGCAACAGACCAATTGCCGAATCAACAATGCGATTCTCGACGTTATCCGTAACCAGGGTCAGGTTGCACTTTGGGCGTCGGTTACCAGAGATAGAAAACAACGGGAAGCGGAACTAATCGACGAATGCGACCCACAGTGGAACAAGGAGAGAAAAGCAGCTGAGGAGGAATTTCGAGCGGATTCCCAGGCACAGCAAGAATACCACGGAAAATATTCACCGCTAAAACAGTATCTTCGTACAGTACAAGGCGAGGAGATTGAGTTCACCTTTGCCGAGATAGAGGAGATTCTCTCTTTCTCTCTTCCTAAGTCAGCACACAAATTCGATGCTTGGTGGTCAAACGGGAGTAAAAGCCACTCGCGCGCCTGGTTAGACGCAGGATGGAGGGTGAAAGATTTCACACAATCAGACCAAATCGTCTGTTTCGAACGCCTATAGAGGTCCGTGAGCATCACCCTCAACGCCTAACCGCAGTGCTCGCCCACGCCAGGCTTTAGGACAGCCACCCCGGCAGCGCCCAACCTGTCTCGCAGCGACGGCACAGTCCACGCGCTAGCACCTCGAACGAAATTGTTGACGAGCCCGTCAACACGTGGCTACCGTCCCAGCGACGTGGTTAACCAACAAAGTCGGTAGGGTGGACGGCTGTTGGTTAAGCTGCTATGTAAGTCTCTGAAGCAGTCGGTATAGTCGAAGTCGTCAGTTGCGTCGCTTCAATCCCGCAAAGGTTCGTCTGAAACTCGAATGTTTCTCATCGGTCCCGTCGTCGTGGCCCTGCTTCAATCCCAGACGGGTTCGACTGAAACTCTATTATCTCCTTAACCACGTCGAGAGTCCGCCAGCTTCAATCTCGAAAGGGTTCGTCTGAAACCGCGGGTATCACCGGCAGCGCGGGCAACCCCGACACGCTTCAATCCCGCAGGGGTTCGTCTGAAACATCGACGACAGGCGTCTGATCCTCGTAAATCTCGTTGCTTCAATCCCATAGAGGTTCGTCTGAACCGCGTCCACAGGAACAATCGCCTTATCCGTTATATGCCTAGTTGTCTGTTAACCTGAAATAATTTCCGCCAGTACTCTACCGCCTGGGGAAAGGTACAAACAATTGGCCTTTCCATGCAACGAACATGCCAAAACATGGTACAGCGATGGAGCTGATGTAACCAGTGCGCATCGAGTTGGGACTTAACGCGATTGCTGACGCAGAATACGATTCTGCGTATCATCATAAACTTCGAGGACGCATTTGGCGCGGGCTCAAGGACTCGGAGCAGTATGATACTGTTCACGAGACGAGTCATGGTGTTGGCTTCGCCTTTTCGAACGTGTTCCCGTGGGGGCATATCGAGGAAGGCGATCGCCGATACGTCCGCATCGCGTCCCCCCGCCGGGAAGTCCTTGATGACCTCATCGCCCACTTTGGAAGGAACCGAGCGTTCGACATCGGACAGATGCGGTTCGAAATCGCAGATGTAAGCGGCCATGCACCGGACGTTGGTGAGCCCGGTTCGACGGGACTCATGGATACGGGAACGGGCGTGTTCTGTGCCATGGGTCGTGAGCGTGCTCAGGAGTACGACATCGACACGTCGAAAATGGATTCAGGTGACGCAGAGACCAAGATCTTCTGGCGACAGAAACATGGGATGGGTCCGCTCCAAGACACCATCCGACGGTCCCTTCAGCAGACCCACGAACAATACGGTGACACGTATTATGATGGGCCAGCGGAGGTTGATGCCCCTCTCTTCGAGAGTTTCGAACCGATCAAAGACAAGGTAACCTACTCGATACCCTTCCAGCCTGCTACGGAGGTTAATCGGACAGTCATCCTCTCGAAGTGGCAGCTTGGCTATCGGGTGCGAGACGAGACTCATCGCTACCATCTGAATCTCGCACTTGATGCAGGGATTGGACAGCGTCGTGAGCATGGCTTTGGCTTCCTGAATCTTCGAGAACAGACCCCACCACGAGCGACCAACTCATGAGCGACCGACCAACGCCCGACGACTTCCAACGTGCGCTGGATAGCTATTGGCACGGCCGTCCGCCAGCCAGTCTGGAGGATGTGATGGCACTCTACGGTGTGCTGGCAGTCGCTGCAAGTGGTGGTTCCCTCTATACGACGCCGAGTAAGCTCGACCCGTTCGTCGACGACGGTCGCCTAATCACCGTCTCTATCGACTTGACGAGTGATACAGCAGAGATTGTCGATGTAGACCAAGATGTCCTTCGTGAGGACGCTATCCCGAAGCTTGGCTATTCCCACAAGTCGTCTGGACGAGGGGCGAAATATAGCCTCACACAAATCGGCTCAAAAAACGGAAACGATGCCGAAGGTGTTAGCAGCACAATTCTTGGTCGTCTCCGCTCGTGGACGGAGCAAGACAGTGTGCAGAGTGTGACTAGCGATGACGGGCATCCGGATGGATGGCTCCTCGAGGCGCTCGCATCGGTGTTCGAAAAAGACTCTGAGAGTCTAGAATCACTGGAGACAGAGCTTCTCGACCGTCTGCCGGCAGACGAATCGCTTCCATACGTGATGACGGTCCGGCTGAAACTCGACCCGGCGGAGATCGAGTCCATTGACGGAACCAATGAAGCGTGGTACTACCCCGCCGATGTCGGTGTTCTCGAAGAGGCGATGCAACGGTATGCGACTGCCAACGCAGCCGATAAGAACATCAAAAAGGGTGCCTCCGAAGGCCACGCTGTCGGGGTCGTGTCAGGAACCGAAGGCCGTGTCGTTGGCACCCCCGAAAGCCCGCTCGGCATCTTTTCGGTAAAGCATCCCGACGCACAGCCTGGTCTCCGCAAGACGGAGTCGTGGCGTAACTACCCGGTTAGCGACGATGTTGCCATGCTGTTTGCCAAGGGCCAGGACCTGATCGAGCGTTGTGTCTATCGAAACGGTGGCATGGAGACGTATGCACTTCCGTACTTCGCCGGCGAAATAACGGGTGAGAAAGCAGATGCGCTCTATCTGGCGCTTGATTCAGTTGACCCAGAGGGTCAGATTGGTGATTCTGCTGACCCGCCGATGGCACAGGTCACATTTCACCTTACTGAAAACGATGACCCAGCCATTCAGCAGCTGGCTGAAGAAGAGCTCCGGTTCTACACAATCACGATGCCAATCGGTGATGACAAGCATATCATCGCTGAGGAACCCGCGGCATCGGTCTATTGGCCAACGACGATTGCAGAGTCACTCCGAGAAACAATCGAGGGCCCGACGCTCACGCCAGCAAAAGGCGGGTTCGAACCCTTCGACAACTGGCCGTTGCTCCAACTCGATTCCACAGACACGATGCGTGCACGCCGGCTCGCGTACACGCTGGTGACGAATCATGAGTTTACCGACGCTGTGTTCGCGTATCGGGATGAAGAGGGCGATGACTTTCGCCGAATTGTTGACCATCGGCTTCTCTCTGGAACCCCGATAGACGCACACCCTCTGTTCGAGGAGTACCTCCAACGGTACCGCGATGCTGCAGAAGGTGGCGAGATTCCACCACAGCAACTTGTCGCACAACAGCTCGTCCACCTGGAGACGCTTTCACGGGCCGGACTCCTTCGAGGACTCGACACGCAAATCGACCCAACGGATGCTACGATGACAGAACCCACTATCGACACGAGCGACATTGAATCGATTCGCGAACAGCGATTAGACCTGTTCCTAGACAGGCCTCTGTTCGACGATACAACTCGGAAGGCAGCGACGTTAGCGGGCGTTCTCGTCGGCCAGATAAGCTGGCACCAGGATTCGGTTCGGAACGTCGGCCGACCACTCGATTCCGGCACCAAAGGCGATCAACTCACGAAGAACGGACTGGAGAACGTTCTGACTGCAGCGCTGGAGAAGGCGAAGCTCTATGCCCAAGATTCCGACCAGTCGTACCACCGTGACCTGCTCTTCCCAGAGACTGTCGATCGACTCCTGGAAAAGACCGAGGAGATGCCGACGGACTGGGATATTGATAAACGCGAACTTCGGTTCTGTTACGTCCTGGGGCATGCCCACGGTCGACGGTCGATGCCAGTTGCATATGAGATGTACGACGATGGTGACACAGATACCGAAGACGCTACCGCTGCAGAGAGTACCGCGAACTAACTGACCCTCACTAAACCAATGACGACACCAAACCGATCCGAGCTGCTGTTTGTCTACGATGCACAGGACTGCAACCCCAATGGCAACCCGATTGGCGACAACCGCCCACGGCGCGACCCTGACACCGGCCAGGGGATCATCACCGACGTTCGCCTCAAGCGCTATCTCCGCGACCAGTTGCTCGATGATGGATTCGACATCTATGTCAAGAAAGTTGATGGTGAAGCACGGACACGGACTACCCTCATCAAGGACGTGCTCGACCTAGTCGGTGATGCTGAGGAGCTTGACGAAGTCGAAGACCTCGGGAGCGACTTTCTCCAAGCTGCGACTGACGTTCGCTACTTCGGTGCAACGCTCAGTTTCGAGGCCAGCGATGACGAAGCAGACGAGAAGTTCCGGGCCGGGTTAAACGATGCGCTGCCGAACCACTACCAGGGCCCCGTCCAGTTCCTGCCATCGAAATCGCTGAACGAGGTTGAAGAGAACGAGGAGTACGATTCCCTCACGAGCGTGATTTCTACAGGTGAAGAGAATCGCCAGGGTGGCTTCGACCTAGACGACAAGCGAATCAAGTACGGAATCTTCCCGTTCTGGGGGCTCGTCGACAACAACGGTGCCGAATCGACACAGCTGGATCAGGCAGATGTCGAACGGCTCGACACACTGTGTTGGCGGGCGCTGAAAAACCAGACCACATCCCGCTCGAAGTTGGGACAGGAACCGCGGCTATACCTCCGCGTGGAGTACGAAGCGGGGAACTATCATCTCGGCGGGCTACAAGATATGCTCGAGCTGAGTGAGCAGAGTGCTGAGTCGCTCCGGTCGGTGAGCGACGTTGTGGTCGACGTTTCAGAGTTAGTGGCGGCATTGAACAACGCGAGCGACCGGATTGAACAACTCCACCTCGTGAGCGACGACCGACTCACAATCGAGATCGACGGTGAGACCATGCAAGGTGATGCATTCGCAGACTATCTTGAATCGGACGGCCATGCCGTCCATCGGATCGATGTGCTCGAAGAACGGGACTTAGCAGCCTGAACGTGGTGTCGACGATGTCACCAGATATTGACGCGGATGGCGTTCCGGACCGCTGCCTATCGTTTACTGTCAAGTCAACCTGGGGCCATTTCAAACGAGTCGGGCGGAGCGCGACCAAGCAAACGTATCGAGTCCCCCCACGAACGACCGTTGCCGGCATGCTTGCAGCTATCGTTGGTGCCGAGCGGAACTCGTACTACGATACCTTTGGGGCTGACAACGCTGCTATCGCGATAACGCCACTGTCGGACATTCGTACGGTCAATATTCCAACCGTGGGGCTCGGAACCGACCCGAAACAGGATGTCACGACGAACGTCGGTAACTACTATAGTGAGTTCAATCTCACCTACCAGAATACCGAAGGCGACCGGCAACTGCACGCGTACGAAGTTCTTGCGGACCCAGCGTACCGTATCGACGTGGCCCTAGAAGACAACGACTTCTACGAGGAACTGCGGGACCACCTCGAGGCTGGAACAGCCGTATATCCGCCCAGCCTCGGGAAATCCGAGTACCTCGCGACGATAGATGATGTCCAAGCGGGGCATCCGGAACGAGTGAACGCGGACACTCAGCTCGATGTGGACTCGGTTGTGCCAGGTTCGCTCTCGGATACGATTCCACAAAGCGGTGTAACGTACGGTGTTGAGCGGTCGCCTGCGGTAATGGAGCGGCATAATGGCGGCCGCCGGACGACCCGGTTCGACGACTATGTTTACACCCAACAGGCTGATAGTACGGTTCAAATCGGAGCCAGAACGGACGCAATCCCTGTTTCCGTCGAATCGCGTACTGTCGTCTTCCGCTGAGTTCCCCCATCACTCATGCAGCTGCCACTGATTTCACACCCGACACGGAACGAGACGCCCGAGACATACACAGAGGCGCAACTGACGCCGCGTGGCGACCTCCGATTGGCGTCCCACAACCGAGTCGTCGCAGACCGAGCAGTCCGACTCTTCGGCAACAACGATGCCACGACCGATGTACTCCGTGCAGCTGCTGCCCTCCACGATTTCGGGAAGGCAACCCCGCAGTTTCAGGCATACGTCCGCCCGGAGGAGACAGCAACGTGTCCCGACGAGGAGACAACGCATGCCCGTCTTGGTGCGTTGGCGACTTGGTACGTGTTGGGCGAACTGAACGCGCCAGATAGAGACCGTCTCGCGGCGACCTTGGCGGTCGCTCGGCACCATCAGGCGCTACCGAACGCGGCACAATACACCGCAGAAACGCTGGCTCGTGCGTTCGAAGAGCATGCAGAGCCAACCCAGGCACAGCTGACAGCCATCGACGAAGTGTGGCCCGAGGCAGCGGAGGCGTTGCTGGCACAAACACCGGTTTCGGATCCGGACTGGGAGCCGTTCTATTCATGGGCACTCTCCGGTGACATCGCGTCGGAACTTCGTGATGTCAGTGCCCGCGAGACACTCGGGGGGTACACGGTCGAGACTGAGGCGCTCCCCAAGCGACTCTACGACCGAACGCTTCGATTCTGGTCAGCACTCACCCTGGCTGATAAGAGCCATGCAATGGACATTCCGGAGGGCTGGATATTCGACTTGCAGACGTTGGGGCGTGGAGCTATCGAGGACTACATCGGAGAGTTGCGGCGTGAGGCGTCCGAGAACAGTCTCGAAGCACGTCTGAACGACGAACGAGAGCGTGCTCGTCGACAGACCGTGCGGGGAGTCCACGAGTGGTTGGCGGCTTCGAGTTCACAAATTGCAACGTTGACCCTCCCGACAGGCTTGGGAAAGACCTTCACAGGATTATCAGCGGCGTTCGAGGCGAGAGATATCCTCGCAGATGATACACAGCCGACGAGCCTCATCGTCTACGCGCTTCCCTATACGAGCATTATCGAGCAGACACGCGAGATATTCGAGAATCCGGAGCTGTGGGGGGCCGATCCACAACAATCGGCACTGACGGTGCATCACTATCTCAGCGAGACGGTCGTGCATCATGATGAGTATGCGGATGCAGACACGGCAGCCACAGACGACGAGACCGCTGCGTTCCTCGGGGAAGCATGGCGCGATGGGACGATACTTACCACGTTCGTACAGCTGTTCGAGAGTCTTGCTGGCCCGACCAATCGACAGGGAGTGAAACTCCCCGCACTCGAGTCGAGTATCATCATCCTGGACGAACCACAAGCACTCCCCAAAGACTGGTGGGACGGAATCGTCCGGCTGCTCGATATCCTGACTGACGAGTACGACGCACACGTCATCGCTATGACGGCAACCCAGCCGAGTCTGGTCAGGAACCTCCAAACCGAGTCACTGCTTGCGAACGGACTACAACACGATGTAGCAGAGTGTGAAGACTGCCAGCAGGGGCCGACGTACGAGACTGACTTACCACCGGACCCGAAGGCGACGTATTTCGAAGACGCAGAGCGTGTCCGGTACACCATCGATGACACGGCGCTGAGTCGGGCCCCTGGCGTCGAAGAGACACACGTTGCTTACGACTCCGCTGCCGATCGCGTGCTAGCGTCAGTTGACGACGAGGGGTCGACACTGGCCATCTGTAACACTATCGGGAGCTCGAGAGAGCTCACGAATGTGCTCAACGCCCGGCCAGATGTGACCCACCTGGGAGAAGCGATTCAAGATGTCCTCAACGAGCACGATGTGGATGCGGCCGACCCAGCTCGTACCACTGGCGCACTCGTCGACGAAGTCATGCAGCGTGTGTCACCTGCCAGTGCAGTACAACCGCCGAATGACGACCAACCGGACCCAAGCCGAGATTTGGACAGCAGCTCAGAGACGTACTTATTGACACTGACATCACGGTGTCGCCCCTTCGATCGGCAGCTGCTGATTGAAATCGCTGACCGCCTCTCGACACGTGACGAGCGATTCGTGCTCGTTTCGACGCAAGCCATCGAAGCAGGCGTTGATCTTAGCTTCGAGACCGTCTTTCGTGATATCGCACCACTGGATAGCATCGTCCAGGCCGCGGGCCGGTGCAACCGGTCCTACGAGTGGGGACGGAACGGCGGCCGGGTGATCGTCTGGATGTTAGCCGACCCAGATGAAGCGACACCGGCGACCCCGAGCACCGACCCACCAGCCTACTACGTCTACGAGAAAGGGGCGACCGACGCTGGTGTGCCGGGACATCTCGAGCTTATCTCGGAGATCCTCGCTTCGGTCCCCGATACAAGCGATGTCGCCGATGCGACGCTCTCTCGGGACGCTGTCGCAGCCTACTTCGACGCTCTCGAAACCAAGTCGCTCTGGAGTGGCGACTTGCGAGCGGCGATTGACGATGCCAACGCCAGATGGCTCGGCAGCCAATCGCTAATCGGTGGTCGCCCGACGTGTGATGTCATGGTCGCACAGACCGCAGCTGACGAGGGTGAAATCACGGCCATCTCTGACTGTCTCGCGGGCGATGACCCGACCGGGTTCGACAAGTTACAGAACGCTGCTAGTCTGCGTGTCTCACTGCCGAAGTCGATTGTCGAGGACACACCACGACTCCCACGACTCGACAGACGCGAGCGCGATGCAGACGGAGTCCAAGTGTTCGAGCATACCGGTGGGACTGGTCTCAAATACGACCTCGTGAGCGGTGGTTTACACTTGGCAGACGAGCCTATCTCCAATCAGTCCCAGTTCTGACCAAAGCCAAGAATAATACACTCGCGGATGGATTATGACCTCAAGAACGTTTCAGACGAACCCTTGCGGGATTGAAGGGCAACGACCTCTCTTGAGGCTGGGCTCTACCGCAGTTTCAGACGAACCTTTGCGGGTTGAAGCAACCCGTCGAACAGGACTGAGCGTGTCCTCACAGCGGTTTCAGACGAACCTTTGCGGGATTGAAGCACCCCTGGCGGCCCATCGCTGGCCGAGACATGGCGTTTCAGCCGAACCTTTGCGGGATTGAAGCGCCGCCTGCATCGAAATCGAGCGCGACGAGCGGTGTTTCAGACGAACCTTTGAGGGGTTGAAGCTTAGCGTGCCTGTCTATGCCGTCCGCGATATTCGCAGTTTCAGAGGAACCTTTGCGGGATTGAAGCACATCAAGACAGGATACAGGCAGCCTTAGGCGGCTGATTTCAGACGAACCCTTTCGGAATTGAAGCTCTGGCTCGTCAGGCGAATTATTGAGAATACCATAGTTTCAGACGAACCCTCCGGGCTTGAAGCAACGGTATCGAGGTTGCCGACTATGCTGCGCTCGCGGCCTCAGACGAACCTTTGCGGGATTGAAGCTCGTTTTTCGTCCGCACGTCACCCCAAGACGGCTCAGTTTCAGACGAACCTTTGCAGGATTGAAGTGTCAAACGGGCCATGAAGAAGGGTCGCCGTCACGGGTGTTTCAGACGAACCTTTGCGGGATTGAAGCCACCCCTGGGCCGGCAAGAACGACCAGGGCGAGGTTTCAGCCGAACCCGTGTGGGATTAAAGCCAGGGCGTCGCCGTCGTCAACGGCCAGGTCGGGCCGTTTCAGACGAACCCGTGCGGGATTGAAGCGCCTCCTGCTCGCACTGGAGTTCTCGAATCTCGTGTTTCACACGAACCCTCCGGGATTGAAGCGAACTGTTCATCCCAGTGTTTGCCGTGTTCGGTGTGTTTCAGACGAACCTTTACGGGATAGAAGCAGGAAGGCCACCCCGTTGTCACCGTTGTCCCCGGCCGTTTCAGACGAACCTTTGCGGGATTGAAGCGGGAGCATCACCAACGCCGCGAACGGGACGAGCAGTTTCAGACGAACTTTTTCGGGATTGAAGCAACCACGGCGAGCACCGCATTGTCACGCCCCACGGTTTTAGACGAACCCTTGCGGGGTTGGAGTTGCTGCATCCCGTTGGACTCGATGACGATTATCGCCGGTTTCAGCTGAATCCTTTCGGGATTAAAGCAACTGTGGGTTGTGCTTGTACTGGTGCACGTCCCGGATTTCAGATGAACCCCTGCGGGATTGAAGCTCGCACGCCGTGCCCCACTTGTTCGCTCGGTGGCTGTTTTAGACGAACCCGTGCGGGATTGAAGCTACTACCCCGGTTACATCGTGGGCTACCTGCTGAAGGTTTCAGTCGAACCCGTGCGGGATTGAAGCAGGTGCTTGTGGCATAAGGGCGAGCCGTCCCCGCGTTTCAGACGAACCTTTGCGAGATTGAAGCTACGAGACACTGCAGACGCTGGAGTGGCCCAACATGTTTCAGACGAACCTGTGGGATTGAAGCCGCTGCCGCAGCTACTCTAGCGACTCGTCCGGGGTTTCAGACGAATCTTTGCGGGATTGAAGCACGTGTAGGTTGCTGTTGGTGTCGGGGTCGGTCACGTTTCAGACGAACCTTTGCGGGATTGAAGCGACGACGATAACGACAGCTCGACCGACGAGGTCGTTTCAGACGAACCTTTGCGAGATTGAAGCGCGCTAGCCAGGACAGCGAGCGAGAGAACGAATGCCAGGTTTCAGACGAACCCTTGCGGGATTGAAGTTGCTACATCCCGTTGGACTCGATGACGACCATCGCCGGTTTCAGACGAATCTTTGCGGGATTGAAGCGCCAGCACGGAACCGCCGATAATCACGCCCCAAAGCGTTTCAGAAGAACCTTTGCCGGATTAAAGCGACCCTGACGACGCTGCGCCCTGAGATTGGAACCCAGTTTCAGACGAACCTTTGCGGGATTGAAGCACGTGGTACGGCGAGGGAAGTTACATCCTCGCCTTGTTTCAGACGAATCCTCGCGGGATTGAAGCAATATGGCGGGTGTCGTCGCCTATTGCCTCACACGTTTCAGATGAACCCTTGCGGGATTGAAGCGAGGTCACGCTCAGCAACGGCGCCGTCAATGCAACGGTTTCAGACGAACCTTTGCGGGATTGAAACGACCACGACCAGCTAGACGACGCAGAGCTGTGCGAGTTTCAGCCGAACCCTTGCGGAACTGAAGCGACGCATGGGCAGTATCGTTCCAGCCCCCGACAGGTTTCAGACAGAGGGTTTCCAGAAGTACCTGACCCATTATATGAAAACCGACTCCCTACTCGACGTTCGCGAGCGTCGCCCGCCACTCAGTGCTCGCCCACGCCGGGCTCCAGGACAGCCATCCCGGCAGCGCCCTCGGGCTCGTAGCGGCCTCGACGTGTTCGGGCAGCAACGGCACAGTCCACGCGCTGGCATCTCCCATGAGGTCGTCGACGGGTTTGTCGAGACGGGGGCCACCGTCCCAGTCGACGTGGTTAACCAACAACCTCAGGTGAGCGTGGCCGACTGTTGGTTAAGCCGCTACGTGGGTCACCGACTCGGTCAGTACAATAGTATGAAGTAGTATAATCTCCCAAACGTTGTTATGACGAATTACTACTGTATTAGAGGCCCAATCAAAGGAATTGAACACCCTGAAGACTCGCCAATGGAAGGTCCGGTATTTGATGAATTTGTAGTCACCGCTACATCTCAAGAAGCTGCCTTAGAGAAACATCAGACCCACTGCGAGGAGCTTGGAATTGAGTTAGAAGATCTGACTGTAGAGGTATTAGATGAGTATCTAGACGAAGGAGACCAATTGTTTGGCGTTGAAGATACAATTTGGCGACCAGGGGACTCAGCCAAGGAAATACAACGAGAACAACCAGTCGATAGTCTGACTCCTATTCATACTGGCATATTATCAACTATACATTGGATGAATAAGAATAATGACACACCAGTTAGCACTGAACGTATCGTAGAACAGTATGAATCGAACCATGATCGTCAACTAGACCCGTCGAAAGTCCCGAAACTGTTTGATGAGCTCCTTGAGGGTGATTTCGCAGAACGAGAGCGGGAGGAGGGAGTTGGGGTCTATTCAATGACACCAGAACGAGTTAGAGAACTTCGACGATATACACTGAAACAGGCGCGTTTGTATGAGTGGGCGGGTAGAAACCTAGCTGGAGAAAACGACGAATAAACATAAAGTATATTTATCTATGCTCTTGGGATGAAGGCCCTGCGAGCTAAGCTCTGTGTGTATGCATCGAGGTTTTAGAAATACTACTGGAAAGTGGCATTTCGCCAGAGGTCAGTTTGCACCCGCACTGACCGACTGTTCCAGTCCCAACTGGACAAAAATTCAAACCGCTACTCAAATCCGCCGCATCGTCGTCACGACCTCTCGCCCGGCCACCCGCTACTGAAAGCCGTTCTAGACGGCCTCGACCCGCTCGAAGCCGCTGTCTATGAGGCAGAGAGGTTACAATCGCTGCCTGCTCTTTTTAATGCAGGGGTAAGAAGGGCGGGTTATGAGCAAAAGTGATCGGCGTGCGTTATTTATTGATGCAGAAGGACCGAATGAAGAGGCTTTGGAGAAGGCGTTGGTTTGGCTGCGCCAGCTTGGTAAGCAAGATTCGGAGAAGCAAGATGCATTGTTGGCAGTCAATACGAAAAATCAGCTTGATGGTGTGCTTTCCTCGGTAATCGGAGACGGGCCAGCTAACGAGCTGGATAAAAAGAATCCAGTGCAGTTAGGTGATGTTGAGATCCGGTTGATGACGAAACGGATTGATCCACAGGGGTGGCGAAGTGGCCCGATCCTTGCGCTATACCCGGATAAGAAACTATTGGACAAAATTGATGACCTGTATGGTGTGACAGATGTCCTTGTTCTTCCGTGGTCCAAGGACGAGGTTGAGGGTTGGATTGATACGTGGGGTGCGACATCATTAACCGGCGATACAAGTGGCACGAAGCCTGCGATTGATGATTCAGTCGTCAAGGAAGCTGTCGAGACGCTTGATGTATTTGTGAACACATCGACCGGTATAACACATCCATCAGATAGGTCGAAGTGTATCGAAATCTTCGAAACATTGCACCGTGAGGGATACGGGTTTAATCCGGCGACGATCCGAGCGTGGTTAGTTGCGGAGAAAGGATGGAGCCCAGAGGATGCCGATGATGTTGAGGAGATCGCTGAGGGTGTGCAAGCAGGAAAGAGCTTCCAGTATGACCGAGGCGGTTTAGCCGACGATATAGTGGACCAGTGGGAGGATCGAGCAGAAGATGAATGATACAGTATCTGCTTATACGATCAATTGCCACACCGACTGAGCGGCTAATCCGCCGTCTTCGTGAGAAATCAAATCCGCCGCATCGTCGTCACGACCTCCCGGCCGGTCACCCGCCACTGACACCCGTTCCAAACAGCCTCGACCCGCATGAAGCCGCCGTCCGACCGCGGCTCGAACTCGATCTTCCGCTTGGGACCACGGACGGGTTCGTACACGAATCCACGAGCGTCGGCCACAGAAGCGCCGTCCATGCGTCCACCGCCCGAGCGAGGTCGCCGACCAGAGAGCCACCGACACGTGGCCCAACGTCCCAGCCACGCTTCCGACGCACATGCTCGCACCAGTCACCGAGCGTAGCGCAAGGCGTCTCGTCGAGCTCGAACATCTGAGGTACAATATATCGACACCGTGAGAAGCTACTGCAATCTAGTCGTTGTTCCAGTAATACTTGGTATCGTTTCTGTTGGTATCAAAATGCGCTTTATTCTTCAACAAGTTCTTGCTCAGCTTCTTCTCGCGCCTTAATAAGTCGCGCAATCAGTTCACCACTGTTCGTGAGAGTGTAGCCATCATCCCCTTTCGAAGCAATCTTGTCTTCCTTTAAGCTCCGAGCTTTTGGATAATGTGACTGCAGGATACTTCTCCGGTTGCTTGCTTCCTTTTCATCTTCTGGCTTTTCAGGAGCAATAACCCCAGCCTGGCTGAGTAATTCAGCCGTACCTGAGGGAGCATCTGCTTCTAAGAGCTGGAGAATTAATCGTATTTTCTTCTCTTCTGTCTTGTCTGGTAGAATATCACTGAGGTCTAATCCTTGTAGTGGCCCAATCTCAAATGGAGTATCCACAACACCCTGACTATCCGTTTCCGTTTGCGAATGTGAGTTCGGATACTTTTCTGCTACGTAGTATATTGGTTCTCCGTTATCTACTAGGGAACATGCAAAAGTAAGGGCAATAGCAACAGGCTTTGTCCCGCCGGAAACATTCACCAAGACCTCGTTTCCTCGCTTACTTTCTTTATATATTAGCTTGTAAACTTCTACAAGAGCTTCATTGAACCGATAAAAATCAATTCCCGTTTTGAAAACCTCGTCGCGATCGTAGCACAGTGTATAATCCTGCACAATACCTTCAACATTTTTTGTGACATCTTCGTTTAATCCATCATGCATTGCTATCGGATCTTTATTGTATAGAATATACACACGGTCGGGGACCTGTTCTTTCAAACTCTTTGCAAGTCTATCTTCATCCTTGGTCGTGGGCAGCATTTGCACCCTTTTCTTTGACATATGTGCTTTGTTAACACAAATTATAATATAGCTTGCCATCTTTCACAGCAAAGACAAAACTGAGTTTACTGCTGGTATTACTATCAAGACAAATCTTAGTCACGTGAACTGATTTGTAAACACGCACTACGTAAGATATATTGAGTGGTATGTACCAGCACCTGGTTATTTGTAGCATACTAACATAGTGAGTTGTATGCCTCCGCCTGACGGCGGTGATCCCTTGTCGCACGAACTGCGGCATCTCGCCGGGGAGCTTTTCCCGCCTGGAATGCAGGAATTCGGGCATCTTTATCTCAAAAGTGTCGTACTTGCGGTCGCTACTGTTCAAGAATCAGCGCCAGAATGCAGTACTGATGTTGTTGTTCAAAAATACTGTAATCAGCTGCGTGAACAGAATGCCCGTCAGTTTGCCCCATTTTCGATTTACATGGGGGGCCGCTATTCGAAACTACTGGACGATAGTCTTCAGGCATTAGTAGATAGAAATATTCTCCAGCGCCGGTCTTCCAGTCACAAGAAGATAGATGCGCGTGTCTACGAAGTTTCTGAGCAACACGCGGACTCGGCAAAACAGCCCCCTGTCTGGGAAGATATTTTCGAAAACTTCAGGCACCAATTTGACCTGAGGAATCCGTTCAAAGACCACTATTGGAACAACGTCATTAAGCTAGCAGCTAACGAGGACGCCTATGAATGGGTAACCTCAACCCCAGAATCGAGAAATCCTGACCTGTTGGATACTCGTGACGAGTGGAACCGGCACGATGACAGCGCAGAAGTACTCAAAAAGATTCAAGGATTTGAAGAGCCTGAACAGGATGCTGCATCTCTCCTCTATGCGTTGCTAAGAGACTACAAGAGTATTGATAGGCGGCAAAAGCGGTATGGAAATGCTGAGACTGTCGAGGAGTCTCGTCGTCGGTTTAGTACCCACTTCATTCAAGAACACTACGAGCAATACGGAGATGAAATACTCGGAGAGATTGTATTCATCGTCGGCTTCTTCGATATTGGTGAAGAGAACTGGCAAGATCCAGACCCGGATATTGCATATCTTCGAGAACACATTACAGCGACTTCTTCAGTAGGGGTTAAACTACCACCTAGTCTCAAAGACGCCGATATAGATATCCGTTCAATATCAGCAGGTGTCCTTGGAGAATTGTCTGAAAAGAATGGCGAGGTTGTTATCTCGCCTATCGCCTTGGTGAAATCGGATGAGCTCCCGGACAGTATCATCGAGCACCAGAGAGATGAACGCCAGAAGCGCATCGAATCTTTGGAACAGGAACAGACGGAAATCCTTGCTGACTTACAAGACAAAACTGGTGATTTAGACGCTTTAACGGAAGAGAAAGTCAAAAAGCAATTGCAGGAAGCGCTAAGAGATAGCGAATTGGATCAGGATGAAGCAGAAGTTTACAAATATCTCTTGCAATTGCTAGCGACTAGCTCCTCCACGCTTGGAATTGAATGGTTGATTAAAAAAGCGGTAGAGAATTATCCAGAATACGCACCAGAAATCTTGAAGGCGATAGGATTATGACCCTGGACTACAATCGTGCTAGTCCTAAGCATGATCATCCCATCTATGGCTGCTGACTCAAGTGGGGGTGATGTGCCAATTCGAGTAGATTCTAAACGTATTCAGCGGATAGATATATTGGTTAAAGCTGCACACTCAGCTAGGGAAAAAGGAGATAACTCGGCTGCAAAAAAGAACTTCCATAGTGCTCTTCATGAAATCAGCGAATGTACTCAGAATATAAGCTCTACACTCAATAAAGATGACTTATCTTCCTCAGACATTGAAGAGCTTGAAGACACTCAAAAATCATTACAAGAGTTAGAGAAAAAGATCCGCAACGAAGTAAAGCTACTATAGTTTGTATAGTTGACTCAGCATACGTATTTGCCAATGGTGATGTCGAAGAATTCGTGCTATCGCAGTCAACTATCAAAACTGTTGTTCTCCTAATCAGCTACGCCGTTGCGATTACCACGTAATGCTCCCCTCTCGGCTGCACCAGCTGCAAATCTAAATCCTCGTTCAACAACGCCCCGTAGACGTCCGACCGGACACATTCCACGTTCGCGAGCGTCGCTTCCAACGACCAGTCGTGATGCTGTCCTTCAGCTGGCGCAAGAACGTCGACCCCAGCCGTCGGGACCAGTCGCCGCAGCGACTCGGCGGCCCACTGAATCCGCTTGCGGTCACCAACGGAGCAGTTCATGCGTCCACCGCCTGAGCGAGGTCGCCGACCAGCGAGCCACCGACATGCGGGCCGATCTCCCAACCCCGCTCCCCACGCACGTACTCGCACCAGTCACCGAGCGTCGCCAGCGGTGTTTCGTCCAGCTCGAACGTCTCGGCGTCCTCAGCAGACTCAGCGTCCCGGGGCACCACAGCAACAGCGCGCTCGTAGCTGTCCCAGTAGTGGCCGGCGCCGTCACCGTCGACGCCGATGAACGTCCCGGGAGACTGAGTGAGTAATTCGCGGGCGATACGTTCTTGGGGGTTCGCTTGCGTAGTCGTCATTGGTTCACACCGGAACCACGCGCCTCGGTGCTCCAACACCGGGGTGATTTCGTGAGAAATCGACCAGCGGCGCGTGTGTTCCTGTCTAATTCTATGTAACGCAGGCACCATAATACTTTTGCTGGCCGTTAACTAAAGTCTGAGCAGAGATGTCTCAGGGAAAACAGTCGGTAAGTGACTCAGAGATTATCGAATCGTTCGACGATATTGAGGGTCCTTTTGCAGCTGCCTCAGAGGTCGGACAATTCTTCGGACATACCCGCCAGTGGGCTCACAAGCGCCTTACAGAATTGCATGAGGAGGGAGCTGTTGAGCGGAAGAAGACGGGTAATCAGTCTGTCGTCTGGTGGGTCGAAGACTAAGTTTCCCGAGTCTCTGAAAGATACTGACGACCCTCGTCGGTCACCCAGTAGAAACGAGAGTTGCCGCCTGGATTTTTACTGTCTACGTACTTTGAGGACTCCAGTTTTTGCAGCTGTTGATGTCCCCACTGCCGAGTTTTATCGAATTCGTTGCCTATCTCACCAGCAGTAAACGCTGGGTCGGGGGATTGGACCATGTAGAGAAGAATCTCACGCGGGCTCGCCGACGGATCTGGTCCTCTAGGCACAACAAATGACAGTCCGGACTGTCGA
Source organism: Haloarcula laminariae (assembly GCF_025457605.1). Lineage (NCBI taxonomy): Archaea > Methanobacteriati > Methanobacteriota > Halobacteria > Halobacteriales > Haloarculaceae > Haloarcula > Haloarcula laminariae. The sequence goes on from NZ_JAMZFY010000005.1 coordinate 37,599, forward strand.
TTAAGTTATGCGGTATTTTTCATTAACGGCCAGCAAAGGTTAAGTGGCCATAGCCGAACACAGTGAAATAGAGCGGCGTCCCAACACCGCGGCGTCGCGTTGAACCCATGACCAAAGGAAAGCCCACCCACGACGAGAGGCATCGCTGCCGTGCACTACCGACCCCACCAGTCCGACCGCCACAACACTACCGGCAAAACCTACACTTCCGTTCACGGTTCTGCCCACGAAAAACCACCGGAGGGCAGTACTTCCGCTCACTTCCGTTCACTTTCCGTTCATCGGCCGTCTTCGACGGCCAGCGACGCTCTCCGAGCCGTTCAACCCACCCAAACCCCCCGCAAATCGACTTCCGTTCACGCGCCCGCCCCAGCGCCTTTACCCACCCTGTCGACCCCACGATGGAGGACCACCGATGACGACCTACCACGACCTCACGGGCTTTCGCCGGGACTGTCTGCAGGCCATCGCCGCCTGTGAGGGCGAGCCCTACGGTCTCGCGCTGAAGGAATGGCTCGACGACCGCTACAGCGAGCCCATCAACCACAGCCGACTCTACCAGAATCTTGACCGACTCGTCGAGGACGACCTGGTCGCGGTCGCCGAGACGACCACCGATGACGAGCGCCGCACCGTGTATACGCTGACCGACACTGGCCGACAGCTGCTCGAAGCCCACGCCGGCGAGGTCGCCCAGCTCCAACACCAGGGCACACTCATCGCCGACGGCGGGCACAAAGATACTCGCATCTTTCACTGAGCCCACGCCGTGGTCGGTTTCGCCCGGTTCGGTTCCGGGCGTGGGTCGTGCATGTCAGACCAGACTGCAGCCGATGCCCAAGCAAGCGCTGTGGCCAGCTCCAGTGCAGTTGATTGCGAGTTGGGGACCATGGCGGAAGAAGATATCCAGACGCTCCTGACGGCGCTTGGGGAGCGTGACGTCGACCCTGTGGTCCACACGCTGCTGGAAACGCTGGTGGCTGAGCGGGACCGACTTGCAGAGCGGGTCGACGAGCTTGAAGCCAAGCTCGAACGGATCCACGACGTCGCCACGACGGCCAGCGGCAAAAGTGAGGCCACTGACAGTCGCCTCGACGACCTGGAGGACGCCCACGACGAAACACGGGATATCGCCCGGAGTGCTATCGGAAAGGCCCAGCAGCTGGAGGCCGACGCCGACCAGCAGGAAGACGCCGAGACCCTGCCGGATGGAGTCGAGCCCAGCAGTTCACCGCTAGATTTCTTCGCGAACTGTCGGGAGCAGACTGTCAAGGAGGTGTTCGTCGAGGAGAGTAATCGCCAGAACACCTACCGCGCCATCAAGATTGCCAAGCGATGGCCTGAATTCGGGACTAAACGCGTGGATGGCTCCGGCGTTTTCTTCACCAAAGACGATTTGACGACGGCATTGACTGCGGAATTAGGCAAGGAGCCCCATCGCCAGACTGTCAAGCGAGTGTGGTCGAAGCTCCAGGAGTTGGGTGGCGAGGATGCCCGGGTCAAGACCAGAAAGGTGGGCCGGCGCCAGTCGTCGACGGAGATACTAACGATGGACCGGGCAACGGCCGAGGGCTTACTGGAGAAGCGCTACCTCGGGTTGGACCTGCTCGATGGTCACTCCGCTACGACCGGCGGTGTCACGCCCGTTGTGACCGGCGCCGACGGGGCTACGGTGTGACGAGGGGGAGTTAGCAACGGGAGCAGTGGTGTGTGGAGCCGCCGGCACGTGCCCTGTCGGCGTTGACGCCTTGTTCGCTAGCTGCAGCAGGCGGGAGACGGTTGCTGTATAGACACTTTCAGAAGCGGATACACCGGTAGCGGCTACGTCGATGGACTGCATCCGTCACAACGGCTGTGAGCTGTCTATGGGGCGACGCGGGTCACTCGTCGGCCAGTGCATCATAGATGTCGCGATGTGCGTCCCGGCTGTCCTCAGCTAGTTCTCTGAGAATAAGGTCTTCTGCCTCCTCAAGGAACTCGTCAGGAGGCTCCTCATCATTGACCTCGATATATTTCTGTCGGGCCTGCTCCAGCAGCTGCTCAAGGAGGTTTATTGGGGGATCACCAACATCGTCCTTGTCAGCTGCCATCTGTAGATTCAGATTCTTCCTCGGTAAGGTTAACCGTTGTGCCATACTCACGGGTCAGACCGAACTGGTCCCTGACTGATGTCGCATCATCATCCTCGGGGATGATGTCTTCGAGATCCTCATCAGAGTACTCCGCTACAAGCGCAAGAATAAGAACTACGAGGCCAGCAAGCGGGTCAGAGTCCGCATCTGGCGCTACCTCTGTCGTTTGATCGGCGAGATAGGCCGGTCCGGCGGTATCGTCGATCAATGTTTCACGCACTGAGAACAGCTTGAGCATCGACCGAATATCATCACCGTAGTCCAGCTGGTATCCATTCAGTAGATAGAACAACTCAGTTGTGTTGAGCGCAGTTCGTTTATTGCCATCCGCAAACCAGTGGTTCGATGCCAGTAGGCGCATCAAGTGAAAGGCCTTCTCATGGACAGTCGACGGCACCTCACCGAAGTATCCATCGCGGATATACGTGAGGACGAACTCGACGCGGTCCGGGTCGTGAACACCCGAATCCGACGACGAATCCTCAGCGATGATATCAGCATGTAATGTCAAGATGTCGTCGACAGTTGGATACCAGAAATCGTCCTCCGCTGAATTATTCATTTCCCTCCTTATTCCAAAGAGGGGTGACGATTGTAGGTCTGATGATTCTTGCTGCACTCACTGCCAGTTGAACACCGATAGCTTCCACAGGTAACCGGTGCCCCACATCTGTCCTCTTCATTGGTGTCCCCCTGGGAAGTAGTGTCCCCTTCGTCGTCGGCGGCGTTGTCGCTATCGGCATCGATCTAACCCCACACGTCGACGCAACGGCCTTCGCTGCGCTGGTCGCGGGGACCGTTGTGGCCGCCTACACGGGCAGGGTCATGTACCTGCTCGCGCCCGCAGTGCTGCAACGGCTGTACGGGATCGATCGAGGACAGCGATGACGGTCGTCGACCACGCCGGCTGACCACTGGTAGCGCTCGCGATGGTTTCGAACGGGAGGTTTAGAGCCAGACGTGGGCAACATCTGGTCCGAAGAGTGTGGGACCCGGGCCCATCAACGATGGCGCGGGTGGGCGAATGTCAGAGGGGTATCGCAAGCGGGGACCGAGTCCCACCTGCATATGCAAGACGGGTGTGTAATAAGTTTTCAGCCTCACTGCTGCCAGTCACGGAAAGTGCCTGATGACGACCGTCGAAGTAATACCTAGCCGCTCTCTCGCCCGAGCTGTAGGCAAAATACTGGGTTATATTGAGTTTCTATGAGTATTTTCTTGTCTACTATTATAAGACCTAATTTCCCGTATTCACGTCAGATATAGCTTCTTAGGTAGTATCTGGTATTCTCAGTTATATTTTCACAGTATTCCACTCCTAATTTGGTGAAATACGCGTTCTCCAAACTGTTGAGGGGTGTCTGGAGAATTAGATTTATATATGGGTGTTTCAAAACGTCTAACACAGTGGTTTTCAGTATTCTCCAGACTTTTCCAGTTACAACCGGCAAGTGAGATATTCTTAGTTAGACCTCAACGCCGCAAATGGCGAAATCAGCCGTCTCCAAACTGCTGAAGACTCTCCACTCTTTTTCGGAAGGGGTTGAACGAAGCGAAAACGCCTCTACGGCTAAAAATATGGATTGAGAGAGTCTGGAGAGCTTAAATTCCTTCATGGGAGATATCCAAAAATCCTCTCCAGACTATTTTACGAGCTGAAAAGAGATTAGAGCCTCTTTAAAACTGTTAGCTATCTCCCCACACTTTGTATTGTTGGGGGAATAGTCCAAAGAGAAGGGGGACAATAGAACAATAATGGTGTGAAGCCAAGTACGCTCGGCAGCGGGCTACAAACGAGCGCCGCTCTGGGGGACCCCCAAAGGGAGAAGTATCAAAATATGGATACACGGATGTGGAGACGAGTGGGCAGCCAGTGAGTGACGAGAAAGACGACCACCGGGAGGGCGGCGACGGTGATTGATCCCAACATCGTCGCGAACAGCGTCGACGTTGGCCCCATGGTCGGGCCCGACGCCGAACCCTCCATCGAACCGACGAGTCTACCCAGTGGGCTTTGACGAACTATAAAATCGGGATTGGATTGTCATCAGAACGCAGAAATGACCACAGACCTCGGCTCGGTCACCGCCGAGCCGGTCGAAGTTGCAGGGCTGCCCCTCTAGGCGCAGGTCTCTCCACGTCTGAACCTAATCACCGCGACCGAAGTTGTTCCAAAGACTCCCGAATATCGTCCTCAGAAACCGTCAGGTTATGAGTGAGGGATTTGGTTCCGAGGTATGTGAGTGTCCCAGAGACCTCGGGGTTCGTGTCTCCGGGCAGTTGCTGTCTGAGTGCCCAGACATAGAGTCCGACCTGTCGTTTATGCCGGGAACGGAGCGCCTCTCCAGGTTCCGTGAGTGCAATCTTCAGGTCGTCCACGTGCCAGGTGCCGTCCGGAGTGACGGAGACGATGTCGACATGGTTGTGTGCTTCTACCTTGATTCCTGCTACGTTAGCGACTGCATCCACTGGTTCCTCGATAAACTGTGCTGAGCTTGCTTGCAATCGGGTCCATGTTGTTGTGGCTGCAAACTGCGGGCAAACAGTGTTACCCACGAAGTCACGGATAGCCGCTCGCTCGGATAGGCTGGCCTTGGCGGCGTGGTCGGCAACACTAGCGACTAGCGCCTGTTCCAATGGTCCCGAACAGGCCCGGAGGTGCTCTGTACTGATATCCAGGCTGATAGCCGCCGTCAGTACGTCGTGTGCAATCGTTCCGACAGTCTCCGGGCCAACAGCGTCGAACGGGAGCTCCAATTCTGAGTCGGGGTCAGGTTGCTCAGTATGTAACGCTCGGCCTTGCAGATATGGGAGCCAGTGGCGGTCGAACGCTGTCTGGAGCGGTGCGAGTGTACTCCCACTGATGAACCGTGGTGTCCGCCGGGTTTGGACTGGCGGCGGCGATACTGATGCTCGTGGGACTGGTTGAGACGCAGTCGACATGGGCGGTGGATCGAACGGGACATCATTCACACCGACTGTAAGTGGTCTCTGACCGTCGGGTCGCTGTACTGTGAGCTCGTAGCTACCCTGTTGTGGTGCCCGCTCTAGTTCGAGTGCGTGCTGGAGGGTGCCGACCCAGCTGTTTCGTGGCGCTTGTGAGCCGCTTGCTTGCTCATGTGGGAGCGAGAGTACGAGGTGATCTCGCGCCCGGGTTAGAGCGACGTAGAGGAGTCGCCAGCGGTCGGCCCTGTGGGCGATGCCGGCTTCCTGGAGTGACGGTGCGCCGGCGAGGTGGTCATCGACCCAGCGATTAGCTATCCATCGTAGCGGTGTCGACTCGGTTTGGTCCCCCTGTGTATCCTGCTCGACCTGTATCCTGGCTTCCGTTTCCGGGGGTGCCAGTGCGACCGTTTCGGTATGGTCGAGAAACACTTCGCCGTGAGGGCCGTAGGCACCTACAGGTTTGCTTATATCTGCCAAACAGACGACATCGGCTTCGTCGCCCTTCATATTGTGGATGGTTCGGAAGACGATGTCGTAGTCCGCCGTGTTCACTACTGGAACTGCTGGGCCGTGTTTTGGCTCACGACGATACTCGTCAAACACGGCTGAGAGGTCTTCGAGACTGTAGCGGTCGGTCCCTTCCCACTCACCGACATGGTCAAGTAGCGCGTCGATGATTGCGAGGCAGCGTTCCTCATCCTCGACGAGCCCTAGCGGGTCGGTCCGCAAATTGAGCGTCTCGATGATGTCTTCCAACACGAGCTCGCCGGGGTCGCTCGCGTGGCGGGCCTGTCGCGTTGCGAGAGCGCGAAGCCCGCCGATAAACGATTCGACGGCAGGGATGAATTCAGTCTTGTCTGATACCGCCTCGAACTGAAAGTCGTGATTGGATACCACTTCCTTTGGAGCGGTCTCGAGTGGGCTGTCCGCTGGCGGCGTCGCTCGGAGGAATGCACAGGCCTCATCTTCGAACAAGGCCCGCGTCCGGTCTGGGTCGAACGGATTGACAAGCCAGTCGACGACCGCACAGATGAGTTCGACGAGCGGTGTCGCGAACAGCTGTTGGCTCGCGTTGGAAACTGCGAGCCCGCGGGCCTGCAGTTCTCGTTCGAGCAGGTCCATATTCGACCGTCGGGGGAACAGGACGGTAATCTCCGTCGTCGATCCCTGGGTGTCAAACTCAGCTGTCGCAATAGCACTGTGGAGGTAGTTTGCAAGGGTATCAGCTTCACCGGTCTCGAACCATTTGTCGCTTCCCGGAATTCCGTTGGCGTGATATCCCGCCACGTGTACTGAGGGCGTCTGGTTTCCATCCCGATCGGTGGTCACCAGTGGATAGTCCGTCTCCAGCGTCTCGACAGCGCCGCGTTGCGCATCAGTGAATACGTCGGTAAATACGGTGTCGACAGCGGCGGTGATGTCCGGTCGCATCCGGTACGTCTTCGCCGCCTGTTCTCGCTCGTGAACGCGCCAGTCTCTGTTGAAGTAATGGCCCTGTGTGCAGGCCTGTGAGAACAGGTCGGGCCGAGCGTTACGCCAGCTGTAGATACACTGGTTCGTATCGCCCGCGAGCAACACACGGGCGTCATCTGGTACTAATTCCCCGAGTGCGTCGTGCTGAACGACAGAGATATCTTGTGCTTCGTCGACCACCAGCGTCTGGAAATGCTTCGCATGCCGCTGTCGGATGCGCTCACGGACTGTCTCGTCGACCGTATGGTCGGCGCCACGTTGGTCGCCGGTAGCCGTGTCGAAGAACGTTGCAATCCAGTAGGCTACATCACTGTGGCCGATGACGCCGCGGTCGCGACAGGTGCTGTCGTAGACACGTTCGTAGGCGACGACGAGCGAGGTGAACGCGCTGATACAGTCGCGCCAGTGGTCGTGACATTCCTGATCGCGATGAACTGCCGCTTCAGGCGACTCGGCTGGCTCGAACGCGTCCGCCGCAGTATCGTTGTAACTCCGTCTGATGTCGTTACGAATGTCTGTGAGCGTAGAAGGCGGTCCCTCTGGATAGATATCGTCGACGGTGTCTGTGAGCTGGTCACGAAAGGCCCCTTCGGAGAGCCGTCGCTCGCGTTTCGCTTTGCGGCCCGCTTCCAGCAGGTCGTCGACTCTTGTTGACTCGCCGTATGCGTCTTCCAATTGCTCGAACAGCCCGGCGTACTCGGGTTCCTTGCGTAACTCCTCGAGGCTGTCACGACGGAGCGAGGCCAGCAACGCTTCATTCCCGACTGTGGGCATCTCGTCGAAGCCGACTTCTGTCGTAACGCCTTCGAATACTGACCGAAGGACACTATCGATAGTCCCAATGTACTCCGACTGGCGGAGACCACGCTGGAGTCTGTTCGCGGTTTGGTCATCGAGTGACTGTTCAGTCGTCAAGTTGTCGTCGGCAAACGCGGTGAGTACGGCATCTAATCCGGGTTCGATACTTGCGGCATCGTCGCGGGAAAACGAGACAACTGCAAGACAGTCTTCAGGATGTGGTGTGCCGGCGTCTGCAGCAGTAGCCAGTCCCTCGGCTGCGATTTGCTCTGCTGTCGTCGACTTCCCGAATCCGGCAGTACACGCGAGTGTGAACAGACCGGATTCGTGGTTGAGAAACGCCTCACGGATTCGCGCCTGTGCACCCTCTAGTTGTGGGATGTTTTCACTCACTGGCGCCACCCCCACGCACTTCGCTTTCGTTTCGCCCGATAGTCCCTGGCCTTTCGTACGGCTCTCACTGTAGATCACCATCATTAGACGCCGTTTCGGCCGGTGTGCTGGACAGCGGTGCGGGTATCTCATCCGATTCACTGCAGAGTTGGCGTCGAGTATTGTCTTCTACTTGTGTCGGATTTAGTGTCTCCAGTAGGGGCGACCGCTGGTAGCTCACGCCTTCGACATCTTCGCGGAATCGAGTTACGACGAGCTGGTCCGACGCTGTCCGAACGACGTCGGCGAAGTGATCGTACTCCCTGGCTTCGGTCCAGGCTCCACGTACCCCGAGTTGACGTGCCGGCGGCGAATCTCCGTCAACGGCCGCCGCTCGGAACTCGGCCGGAAACGCTCCATGGGTTCGTTGTGGCCACACCCCATCGACGAGTCCGAGTGCGATAACGTATGGATATGACCGTAGCCAGGTATCCGTCGCATCGAGCACGTCGACTCGCTCGGCATTTTTGTGTTCTCGTCGTCCAGGCCGTGCCGTCGCGAGGGCATCAAGAACGTCTCGTACTGAGCCCCACGAGCGGCTGATGTATCCCTGGTTGACCCAATTGCCGTATTTCGCACGCGTTTCCCGAATCAGATGGTCCCCCTCTGTTTCGCCCGCCACACGCTCAACCGCTCGGGCTGTTCGTGAGACATCGGTGTAATCGGGGTCATCATTCTCGACGAGGGATGGAAGGACATTTTGGTCAAACGCGTCGACAAGTGGGGTCAACACTTCGGTGATAGCTTCTGGTTCAGGACGCGTCGGTTGGTTGCGACACCAGTTCAGGAATGCGACTAACTGCTGGATTTGTGTATCCACATCGCCGCCCACGTCCCCAATATGTTCCAACCACGATTCGACCGATCTCGCCTCGCCATCGTCTAGCTGTCGCCGCAGGGCACTCAGCTCCGCAGCGGACATCGGTGTGTTGATCGATCCCCGCTGTGGCGTCCAGTGGAGGGCCAGTGGGCGGAGCAGTTGCTCGATATCGACCATGCCGTTGTGTAGTGTGTCCAGTATTTCACACGAGGCGACGACGAGTTGGTACGGAAGCGTGCGTTTCAGCTCTAGCTGTGACCACACCGAGAGATGGCGGCCGTACACAGCCATCGCTCGTGATAGCGGCCGTTTGTACTCATCAGCGTCGCGGGCGACGAGTGCGATGTCGCTGACTTCGTGGCCGTTTTTGAGGAGTCCATCAACCAGTGCAGCGGCTGCACGGCATTCCTCGTGTCGCGTTGTGGCAGGGATTTCAGTGACGGGACACGTCGGCGTTTGGATGTCCCACTGGCTGTTCGATAGCGATGATGGGTCCCGATTGGTGGACTCCCCTATCCTGCTGTCGAGTCTGTAGCGGATTCTGGGACCGGTCCCGGCTCGGAGATATAGCGCTACCTCTAGGTCAGCTGTGACCGACAGCGAATGGAGGAACTCCAATAACGGTGTCCCGAGAGTACTGATTCCCGCGACCGCGATGCGTTCGATGTGTTCGTACGCTTCTACCCATGCTGCTCCATCCGTTGCTTCGACTACCCGAGTTGCTCTTTCGAAAAGCGCACTCTCGGACACGACGCCGGTAGTGTTCTCTCTCAATTGCATATCGAGCCTCTGGAGCCCTGATAGGAGTGCAGATGTGTCGGCCGCCCCGACAGCTGACAGGCCGTCGGCGACGTTCCGGACTGCGGTCAGGCGGTCCGTATCGGAACCAGCCATGAGTCGTAGTTCCTGGCGTGCAACCTCAATTTGCTCTATCGATGCGGTGAGGTCAGTACCGAATACCGGTTTCAGTTCGTCATAGCTGTCCGGGTTGTCGGCCAATATCGTTTCCAGTCTCTGGATCCGGTTGAGCCGGTCCAACATGTCTGGCGGACTCCCGGACTGTGTCGCGATGACTTTTTGCGCTACATCGGCGGGCGTCCGAAGTGCCAGTGACGAGCGTGGTTGACTCCTGCGCGCGAATGCCCGTTTTAGATTTCGCCTGTGGAGTTGCTCTGGCGTCATCACGATATCCGTCGGTCGTTCGGCTCGTCCGGCCCGAGAATAGAGGCCCCGCTCGTCGGCGATATAGATCTGGTCAATCTGTGGGGTTTTTGATGGTGCGTTCTTGCTAGCTGTGTCCTCAATCACGTCTCTCTGAGTCCTTTCTCAGTCAGGGGATAAATGGCACTGCCACAGAGTGAAAGTTAAATAATGGAAAGAAGCGGCTCTGTTGAAACACTCAGCAGATGACAAATTCTGACCCCGTTGTGGTCAATACAGGCGACACGCTTACGCTGGTCAGCGACTGTTTATCAGAAGCCAATTAGAAATGCCGCACATGACTTAGAGGATGAATCGGTTACTCAGTGTGTTTGCAAATCAGTCAGCGATTGTTTGTTTGAACACTGGTGCCGAGTCAGTAGCTTGGTCAGGGTCACAAACACGAATGGCTCCAGTATTATTTAAGAAGACTGTCCGCTGGCAACTGAAAGCTGAAGGAATATATCTGCTAGTGAGGTGTCACCGGAATTTGCAAACAAGCAATCTATCGCGTCCAATGTGATTAACTGAAAATGGAGGGGGATTTTTATGCCGAAAAGACATCCTGCTATGCGTGTCGCTTGAGAACTTAGCCATCGAAAAGCAAAAAGAACTGTTAGATCTATGGGAGAATGAATTAGATGAAGCATTCCCCTATGGAATACAAATCTCGTCCAGTCCAATAATTGATGATCCAAAGATTATAATTCTTGGACGAAATCCTGGGATTGGAAAGAAAGAATTGGAAAAGGGCCCACCACATTCATCAATGTTAGAGTTACAAGATGAGAATTCTACATTCGGATTTCCAAAACATCATGACTATATTGTGGGTGGTAGCTCCTATCGAATCGCCAAAAGGATGCGAAATATAGTATTTAAAGAGAATCCAGAATTGCTGAGTGAGACCATAGAGATGAATAGGGACTTCCTTCGAACACCCAATAAAAGTGCTCTCCAAGCATGGAAAGAACAGAGTGCAGACGACAACCCAGATATTCTTGAGCAATACAACTCAATCATCAAAAAAACCGTTCAAGATCTTGTCAGTCAGGGTAATCCTAATCTTATTATTTCGTTTACTGGATATAGCGATAATGAGATGTATCCGATGGAGGAAATGAGGAAAATCTACGATTTCGAGCCAGTATTGGAATCACAGTACCGGGTTAAAAAGAGAAACAGGGATAAAAACGGTCAAATTAGAAAAACTGAGTATCGCGCGACGTATGCGGATTTAGGTGAAACCAAATTCATTGGACTCACCCCCCATCTATCCAATCCAAACATCCCAAAACCTGTTCAAAAAATGCTAATAAAATTCATTTCTGACAAAATGCCTAGCTAGTGGGACTTTAACAGTGCTTTGATAGATTTGTACTACTGGCTGTTTATCGGTCGTATCTTCTAGTTCAGTATTGAACCGGGGGCGAGTTTTCTCCGCCAACATTGAAACAGAGTAACTTCCACAGTACGAATTGTTTCAAAGCTGTGAACCTCCTTTCAATTTAGAACGGAAATCCGGTGTGTAGCCGGCGGTCTCGCCGGTTTATGCGACAGAGGCATAACCCCAGTCTTTGGACAGTGAGGGTAAAACACCCTTACCCATATTTTGCTAAACCAGTAATATTATTAGTGCGTCTTCGTCTGGTAGATATCCCGATGTCTCAAAAACTCCGAGACGCCGTTGTCATCGGTCCCGATGCAGAAAGCCAACTGGTTGAGAAAGATTCCGGTCAGCGAGAAATCCGCTGCCGAAGTGAGGCAAGCCGGGCACTTGTTGTCCGAAACCGTCGACAAGTGCTTGAACTCATTCAAGCGCTGGCTCGTTTCGCTAACGAACTCGAGTAGATCCAGTCAATAATTCAGGCGTTGAATTTGCTACTCCATCTACGGCCGCCAGTGTTCTCCCTCCCCCATAATCTGCTAAACCAGTACTGTTATTATCGAGTCTCAACCCGGTCAATATCCCGATGCCCCAAGAAAACGCTTCCCGCCGTCGCTACGAATGGGCCATCTGCTACCCCGAATCCGACTATAAGCAGGGAATTGAGGTCACCGGCACCACCAGTACTGAACCGCTCGCCGATCTGTTTGCACGATGGGCAAAGGGACACGGTGACCTTGCTGAGTGGACAGATGCCAGCCGGTTTGGCACCCTCGTCGCCCAGTATAGCACGCTATCCGCTCCGATCATTGCGGTTTGGCTGGGGCTCGACGCGGATGCCTTGGAGCTCGATAAGCAGCTTATGCCCCCCGATGGGGACCTGTCTTGGGACTTCAGTTCACCGTATGGCCAATCGATGCAGCTCATGCTGACAATCAACACATAACGTTCGCCAATTATCCACGTTCCACACGATGAACTCACGACGGATGATATCGTAGCTGGTGCGGACCTGAAAAATGCCAACCTCGCCGAAGCTACACTCTGTGGGGCCAATCTCTCGGGCGCTGTCCTTAATCAGGCTAATATTGAGTCCGCCAACCTGCGTGGGCCAAGCTGACCGGGGTCTCACTGGTCGAAACAGACTGCACAGGAGCAGCGTCAGGTTCGGCTGGTACCAATCAGTCGATACAGGGAATGTACAAACTGTTTAAGCCAAAGATGAACGATTACTCCGTATTCCGTTCCAGTTCGGCCATAGTGCCGGCTGTGTATCCGACAAATCCAGCACCGAGTACGAGGAATCCGAGTCCGAGCCGGAGTTTGGTCGGAATCGGCAGTGTCGGACCGACACCGACAGCCGCAGCAAGGGTGTAAAGTCCCGCACCAAGAGCGGTCCATCGTCCACTTTTCCAACTATTACTAGTCTTGTAAGAGGGGTACTGGACCATTCGAAGTGTCATAAGGAGACCGCTTCCCAATAACAGTCCTGTAACTGCCGCCAGTCGAAAATGGCCCACGAACCAATAGAGTCCACCGGTGACGACCAGTGTAACGAGGATTCCAACGAGCCTGTAATGAGAACCGTCCATCACATTCTCTGTAAGTCATCTATCCGTTTAAAATTAAGAAGGTTAGAAGAATCCATTTGCATACTTACTGAGCGGCTGTTTCATTCGACAACCTCCAATTTCGCGCTCGCCATCGGTTAATCAATCGGACAGACGCCCTTGCGGATGTACTTGGGGAAGATTGGACGGATATTCTGCTGACAGCACTCCGTGAGTATCTGCAGGAGGCGACCCACAACGATGCACTCGTCCAAGAAATCGCTGCTGCCTATTACGACGACGAAGTGACCTTTGACCAGGTCAAATCACTCGTCGGTGCAGAAGAAGCGGCCAATCTTCGCGTCCTTAAACAGCAACTGGATGAGGGACACATTGAGGACCTTGCTGAGCTATAGATGGCGTCCTCATTGCAGATACGTCGGCCCTCATGAGTCTCGGTGTTGTCGGGAGAGCCTTTACTGATCCATTAACCGTCTGTTTAGACACCTACGAAGTATTACTTCCAGAGATTGTCGTCGACGAACTCGAAGATATCGCATCATACGATGATGCACATGGCTGTGGTGCGCAGGCTGTGCTCGACCAGGCTGGTGGATTTTCCGTCCAGTCAGTGTCGCTCGATGCTACCTTCCCGCTTGATGATGGGGAGAACGCCGCTGTCACGCTCGCGAACGATATTGACGCTGCAATGTTGTTGTGTGACGAATTCAACCAGTTGGGCCTGATTCACGCCTCATTGGCAAACACACGACTGGTTACCACACCGACATTGCTCTCAGTCTTCGTACGGAACGGACAGCTTGATACTGATGTTGCGATGTCGTCCCTCGATGCAATTTCCGAGGCTCGGAGTTGGGATTCAAACCAGTACGTCGACCATGCTCGTTCGCTCGCTACTTGAAGAGTAATGTCGTAGCAGTGTCTACACTGTCTCGACAATCTATGCATCTGAGTCGGTGAACGCTCTGGAAAGCTTCTCTCGCATGAACTCCCGACGGAGCTCTCGCTTTCGCTCTTGTGTGAGATAATCCTCAAATGCGATTTTCGCGCTTGCAGACCCCTGTTCGGCAGCTATATCTTGCACGTGAGTGAGGAGTTCCTGCGTCGTCTGTGAGTAGGCGTCGTACCAGAAGCGTCGGCCCATGTGGGGCTTGCGTTCGACGCCGTCGATCTCCTCGGGGACGCCCGCGTTGTCGGCGAGATCGTGAAACCAGGTGGCGATAGTACTGGGGTAGACATGGCCAGTTTGGGACTGCTTCGAGGGGAACAGGTAACCGTCGACACGGTCGCAGTGGCGTTGTGCCACGTCGGCGCCGTACACGATACTGACCGTCCCCGGGCCGTTCTTTCGTTCCTCGAACTCCACTGACGGGCTCTCCCCATCGAGTACCAGCTGGTCCTCGTGGAGCGCAGCGACCTCTCCAGCTCGGAGGCCCCAGCCAGCGAGGGCGATCAGGAGCATTTTGTCTCGGCTGCGGACAGCCGTGTCGAACATCGCCCGGACGTGCTCTGGCAAAAGTGCTACCGGGTCTGTATCTGAGGATTGTTGCCAGCCGAACCAGTCCTCAGCGCCGTTAGTCGGATTGACAGTGGCGACACGCCGCTCGACGAGCCAGGTGTACCAGTTGCGAATCGCGTCGTGCACCCTGGCGATTGTCGCGTCAGCGAACTGTTCGCCCATATAGGCGAATGTCTCCCGGCACCGGTCGACAGCTTCAGTCTCCGTGATGTCGGTATCAGCGTCGACAGGACTAAGCAGGTCATCAGTCCCGTGGCGCTCCCGATATGAACGTGCGTAGCGGGCAAGCCGGTAGCGAATAGTTTCGCGAGTGCTCTCAGTCCAGTCGTTGGCGGCCTCGTGCTTGGCGTCGAGATATGTTTCGAGGGATTCTCTGGTTTCGTCGTGTTCGATACCCCAGTCGTACTGGGTTTGTTGCTCACCATAGCCGAGCGTCTCCTGCCAGAAGTCGGAGAAGGTTGTCTCATGGTAGGTCGAGAGGGCGTAGGTCAGTCCCCGGAAGCCATTGGTTGAGAGCCATTCGTAGCTTGGGCGGTCTGTTGTTGGGTCCCTGTCCTCGCTTCGCAGCGCAGGCGCCACGACGGCGTCGTAGGCGTCGGCCAGCTGGGCCTCGTTGAGCAGACTCCAGGGGACGTCGTCGGCTGTTTCCCATGGTTTCGTCCGCTCTAAGCCAGGGGAAGACTGGCCCGACTCCGTCTCTGAATCTGAGTCAGCCGATTTGGGCATGCTCAGTATATTAGTCCAATTCGTGATAGTTTTGTCGGGACAGCAGACGTGTACCAGACTGACAGTTCTACGGTCCAGTCACAAATATTGTTGTATATTGTATAGTGCTATACAAAATCTGTTCCCTTGCGCTGCGAATGCCGGTCAAAACGTTCACGGATATCAACACTCCCACGGCCTGAAATGTCGATTTCACTTGAAAATCCCCGGGAGATACCACCAGCTATCTGAGATACCGGCGCAGAATCGAGGAAAACACCGAGAAAACGCGCTGTTGCCTGTTGATGTGGCTCAAGAAGGGCTGACCCGGAAGGGTACTACAGGAGTGAGTCCAGCTCCTTACCAAGCCACTTCAGAAACCGTGAGAGTGAGGTTCTTCATTCGGACATCTAGCTTCGGAACCTAATCACCGGAAAGGATAGCAAGTTCCCGTGTTCGATGAATATCCGCGAGATTGTGTCGGAGCAGTACTTCCCACTCACCGTTCTGGAAAGCGTTTAGAGCTTCCTGGCTGTCCGAGAACGGATCGCACGTTTCTGCCCCGATTAACTGGTCGTATACGCCGACGAGATCGCGTGTTTCATTCGTGTTGAACCGGTCAATGACTTCAAGCATGCCTGCGTATGCCATATCCGGAAACGGCCACGGAGCCCCGTGAGTGACGCAAGAGGTACGAAGAAACAGTAAATCGAACTCGCCCTTCTAGGTTTCGCCGTGATATGCGGTTAGGTAGTGAGCATCAGTGTTAATCTGCTTGTTGCTCACCTCTGCTAGTGCGGTCAAGAGCTCGTATTCGTCCTCACAAACTCTGAGATCGACTCGACCTGCAGAGTGGTTGGTGAGTCACGCCTCCAGTTCATCTGTAAGAGTACTTCACCTAACTCGAAGGCAAGCCCAGCAACGGTGATGACCGAACCAGGTTCTAATCCACTCGTTTCGATGTCGAACGCTGTGGGGGCAAGGTCTCCCATGAGCAATCGGAGAGCATCCGGGGAAAAGAGGTTGAGCGGGGTGTTTCCGAAAATCTGACTCTGTGCTATCATCAACAACAGAGATACACCTACTCGGTTTGAGGACCCTTCCTATTGAGGGAGTCGCCGTATGTACTAACTCTCTGGAATGCGAAGCCACCGTATGAGCGAGATCGGCTATAACGTGCTCGCTATTTTCGGTGGGCTAATTTTGGTTGCATACAGCGTGGTTGGCACTGTAGGCGGTGAGCAGGCTGGCTTGTACCAGTCAGTTCTGTTGTCGATCGGGCTTGTTGTCATGGTGACGCTGGCGTTTCATCTCGGCATGCTGTGGGAACGGAATGATGGAACGTTCCCTGGTTGACCGGAATATTACGTAACGGCGTGATAGCGCTGGCCTTTCGTTTCCCTCACTCCGAAGTAACCCGATTGTTCGAGCTTCGCCATGTAATTCCGCATCGTTCGCTGCGTCTTCGGACTCTCCACGCGAGCACGGTATTTTTCGTAGAACTCACCTCCACCGATTCCGTCGTTCAAATCGGGTAACTCATCGGCCCACCCGTCATTATTCGCATACCAGTCATCACCGTGCGTTTCCGCAACCGCTTCAACTCCGATGAAAGAAGCCACTGCTGATGCAACCTGGTCGTCTTCGGCAGCTGCCCAATACCGTTCTTTATGCCGAACGAGGCCCGCTGCCTCAAGTCGGTTTAATCCCGGGTCGATACTCCCACGTGGAATCCCTGTCTCCTCTCCAAATTCTGCTGGTGTGTATCCTACACTCGGTATCTCCAGCAGGAACTCCAGTAACCTCCGTGCGTTAGTCCCTTCTGCCAGGTCAACGCGAGGGGTCCCGGGTCGTGCGTTTCGAAATCGACAGGCATGTACGAGAATTGTACGTGTACTGTATTAGACATAAGGGAGAATAGAGATACGGCTGGTAGCTTTTCATCTCAGATAATCCGTGAACGTTTCGTGTCGTTCGCAACTACGGGGTTCCAGGTTGAACTCTTGTAGCGCCACCACCAGCCACACTCAGACAGAAAGACCTCGTTCAGAATTACCGCTCCCAAATGTCCGTATTGCAGGTTAGGACCAGCCGTACCCCCACTCGTCAAGTTTCTCCCTGATGAGTTCCGGATTCTCTTCCGCAATCGCCATTGCAGCTTCTGTAACGTCTGTCTTGTAGACATTCTCACCGAACTCAGTCTCCATCTGTGCTACTAGGTCGTCGATGCCGTCTTCGATATGGTCTCGGAGAAAAACCGGGCGCTGGTTTCGGCCGTCCTTGACACCACTACGGGAGTGGATATATGGTAGTGATCGGTTTTGAGACGACCCAGTAGACTCTGTAGAGAGTGTGGAATCAGTCGATGAGAGTCCTGCATCAGTGTCAGTACTATCTGTCTGGTCTTCAGTTGCGGTTTCCTCAGGCTCGTCGTCAGGCTCTTCATCGGCGAACGGATCGTCAGCGGAGCCTTGTTTCATGCTTCCACCGCCTTCTGCTCCCGAATCTTACTTGCTAACTCATCGAACTTCTCGAGGGTTTCCATCTCGTGCTCGCGCTCGCGGTCCCGATGTTCCTCGATATAGCGGTATGCAGTACATTGTTCCGCCCAACAGCCTTCAAGCAACGATGAACGTTCACGGAACCGAATCGAGCTTTCCCACCCGTCTTCAGCCAATTGCTTGAGGAATCGGTCCTGGTCGTTCATCCCCTTGTACCGGTTTGGGACGACCGACAAGACGCCGACCTCAATTCCTAGCGAGTCTTCAAGCCCACTGACGAGCTGGTCGAGCCCCTGGACGGATTCGTACCCTTTCCCGCTGGGTTCGAACGGAATCACCAGATGCCGGGTCGCGTGAATCGCGTTGTGGAGTTTGATGTCGGCACTGGCCGGTGGGTCGATAATCAATGTATCGTAGGTTTCGTGGACGCCTGCTTCGCGAAGCACCCGGAGCAGCTGCTTGTTGGGATTCCACGACTCACCGAAGTCAGCAGCTTCCTCTTCGCGCCGGCGGAGATGTTTGGACGCATACTCGAGGATGTTGTGCGCTGGAACGACATCGATTCCCTCGCTCGTCTTGATGAGGTCAGCAAAATCACCTCGTGGCCGGTCAATCATATGCCGGAGGAGGCTATCCGCCTGGTCATTGTTGCGGTCCTCGGCTACGTCGAGAAGGTGTGACATCGAGGCTTCCTGCGTATCAAGATCGACCGCCAGGACCTTCCGACCCGCTCGTACCTCCGCCTTCGCGAGGTTTGTCGCGAGCGTGGTCTTTCCAACGCCCCCTGCTTCCGAGTAGACTGTGTAGGCCAGCATACTCATGTAGTTGGGCTCATTAGCTATAAAGCTCAGTCAGACAGTATAGCTATATAGCTTAGCTAAGCCAGCCAGCTAAGTTGTATAGCTAGCTTTACTAGCTTATCCATTTGACTATACAGCGGACAAGGTAGAACGGTTTACTGACGAGTTGAGGAAGAGACCGCTCACGATATCTGGGTTGACGAGGAGCTTGGTGACGACTTGGGCAGGTTCTTCGCTGAGACCCCGCTCGAGTTCCAGGGCGAGGAGTTCGATACAGAGGTAGATTTCAACTTGTCCGAATCTGATGTGTCGGTCCTGTATGCGGAGATTACTATTGACCTGAGTAACGAGGAACGGGAAGCGATTCTGGAAGAGGAGGCAGACTGTCTTGAGCCGGGAGATGACCACGCGTTGTACGAGTACTACCCGGACGAATCTGAGGTTGATGAGGCTATCGACGAGTTGCGTGAGGTTCATTCGGAGATCTTCGGCTGAGTTAGCGGGGTACTTAAATACGGGTGCGTCAAATCGAAAGATAGCGGCAGAATCAGGTTGGATCGAATCTATACCCATTTCTCGTTCTAATGTCTTGATATGTCTGAGTCAAGGCGCTCCCGAACCCTGCCAAACGCAGCTAGAGACGTACCGCGAAATCCAAGAGTTGGACGGTGCTCCGCTTCTTGTGGTTCACCTTCACAAGGCGAAATTCGAGCAGCGGAAAGCACTAGAAGAGTACCGCAGTGGCGAACCAGTCTCTGGCTTCCTTCCTAGTGAGGTGTACAACCGGTCGAAAAAATGGTGAGGGTCCGAGGGGAGAACACCGAACGAATCTCGGTGGAAGATGCATGGAAATCGGTGGCCGAAGGTGAGACCTGGGTTGGCTCTCTACCGGTGCAGATGCACAGGAAACAACAGGGCGTCTATCTCAGAGGGTTCCCTTACTTGATCGGATTCAAAGACGGTGGGCCGCGAGTTGTGTTAAACAAGATCTTGTCGAACGACTTGGGGAATATGGACCGTTTCTACGCAAACGAGTGGGCACGTCCCTGGGTCATCGCAGAGATATTGGATGCATTGCCTCCCGATTTAAAGAAGTACTACCGGCGGAAACAAATCAATAGGGGGGGAGGGCGGTGGACGCAGACGGGTTTTCGTGAGGGCGAAGCGCACCGGGCGGCAGGATGGTTACCGATCATCTGCCTCGTCGGTTCGCGGAGTCGAACGAGCGCTATCGGAGGCCCGGAAGTGAGCGTCGAGGCGCTCGGCCCACGACTCGTTGGCGTCGCGCGTGCGACCGGCGATGTGGGGCGTGTGGACGACGTTGTGCCGGTCGAGCAGCGAATCGTCGAGCGGCAGCGGCTCCTTGTCCCAGACGTCGGCCGCAAGTGCGATCTCGTCGGCGAGGACGCGCTCGCGGATCGCGTCCATGTCAACTACGCCCGCGCGAGTGATTAAGACCACGACACATCCCTCCGGCAGCGCGCGGACGTGCTCGGCCGTTATCAGCCCCTCAGTGGCGTCGGTCAGGGGGACCGTCGGCGCAAACACCTCGGCGTCCGCGACGAGGGCGTCCAGCGACCGAACGCGGTCAGCGCCCGACCGGTGGAAGCAGGGCTCGTCGGCGTAGGGGTCGTAGGCCGCGACGTCCGCGTTCAGCGAGGCAACGGCGTCGGCGTAAGTGCTCCCGATGTTGCCAACGCCCACCACTCTGACGCGGGTGCCGGCGACGGTGCCGTTGGTAAACGTCGGATCGTCAGCGAACTGGTGACCGTTCGCGCCCGGAACATCGTTGTCGAGCTGCTCGAGGTCCCAGGGTTCATGACTGTCGACCATCCTGGCGTGCTTCTGGGGGATCTGCCGGAGGGCGTCGATCGTTAGGCCGAGGCCGAATTCGGCGACCGACTGCGCCCAGAACCCCTCGTCGGTGTGGTCGTGGACGGCGACGCCGCGCTCCGCGAGGTGCTCGTGTGCGTCGGCGTCGACCGCGTACATCGAATCGGTCATCACGATCGCCGACTCCAGGGCAGATAGTCGCTCGGCGTCCTCCTCGGTGACGGGCACGCCCAGCGCCGCCAGTTCATTGACCTCGCCCGGCTCGTCCAGAACATCGGTGAGCCGACTTGGCGTCTCGTCGAGGCATCGAAGTTCGACGGGGCCGCGCTCGGCCCACAGTTCTCGGAGGTGATCGGCAGCGAGCGGCCAGACGTCCTCGAATAGCGGGCCGGTGACGATCGTCCGGGTCACTTCCCGTCACCTCCGTCATCGAAGAGAAACCGCATAGTGTCGAGCATATCGACCGGCATCTGCTTTGGGAACGACGGGTAAACGGGCACCTCGGCGGTGAGCCAGCCGTCGTAGCCAATCGTGTCGACGGCGTCGAGCACGCGCTCCCAGTTGACATCGCCCTGGGGCGGGTACGCTACCCGATGGGCGTCGGTCAGCCAGTCTTTGACGTGTATCTTCGCGATGCGGCCATCGAGCACGTGCAGCCACCGGCTCGGCAGTCCCGAGCGGAGCGCGTTCCCGATGTCGAAGTACGCCCCGACGGGGCCGGCGTCCTCGACGTCGTCGAGAAACGTCGCGAACTCGGCGGGCGAGGGCAGGAAGTTGTTCTGGACGTTCTCGATAGCCACACCGACGTCGCAGTCGGCCGCGTAGCCGGCGAGTTCGCGGACCGACTGGACGGCGCGCTCGTAGTCGGCGTCGTATGCCGCGCCGTCCTCGATGACGGCGGGGACGATGAGGATGTCCTCGGCGCCGAGCGCCGCAGCGGCGTCGACCATGTCGCGGCTGATCTCCAAGCCGATCTCCCGCAGTTCATCGTCCACGCTCGAAAGCGGGTACTCCCAATGACTGATCGTCGAGATAGCGGGCACCTGTAGATCGTAGGCCTCGACCGCCTCGACCGCAGCTTGGCGCCCCGTCTCGGTCGTCAGCGGGCCGTCGCGCTCGACATTCGGCTCGATGCCGTCGTAGCCCGCCGCTGCGAGGAGCGAACACGTTTCCTCGAACTCGTCTGCGGGAAAGCCGGCCTGGTTGAGTCCGTAGCGCATCTCAGTTCGCCACCTCCGACCAGCCTTCGGGCTGATCGAGCACGATTCGAGTCGCCTCGATGTCCTCTAACGTCGCGCCGCGGCCGCCGACGCCGTATTCCCGCCCGTCGGCTTCAAGCACGATAGTCGCCTGCCCGGCAAGCTGGGTCAGCGTCAGGGAGCCGTCGTCGTTCGGCGGCGCCGCCGAAATGATCTCGGTGATCTCACCGGAGAAGGTGACGTTCTCGCCCGTCTGGATATCGAATCCGTGGACGGTGGCCGGAATCGTCGTCCCGTCGTTGACAATTGGCGCGATGTCCTGGACGCACTCGCGGACGTCGACGTACTCCAGCTTGGTGCCCTCCGCGACCGAGTCGTAGACGTGTGGCCAGGTACCCCAGAGCGCACCCTGAAAGTACCAGTGGAACACGTACGTCAGAGTAAGGTCGTCGATGATGATGCCGTACTGGTCGGTCGGGTGGGACTGCGAGGAGAAGAACGTGTGCGAGCGATCGACCAGCGCGGTAAAGGGCGCCGGGAGCGTCCGGTGTCGGACCTCGGTTGCGGCGTCCGCGAACGCCATGTCGTTGACGACGTGGGGGTCCTCCAACCTCGTCGCTACGCAGAGTTTGACGAACACGCCGCGGTCGACGGCGTCTTCAAGCGCCGGGCGGACGGCCTCGAACTGCGAGGGCGAGACCGCGATCTGGATTCGGTTGGTTGCGTCCTCGGCGGCGGCCCGGAACTGCTCGACGACGGAGTCGAACCGTTTGACGATCGAAATCTTGTGGCCACTGATCTCGGGGCGTTCCCAGCGATCCTCGATTGCCTCCGCGGTCGACGCAAGCCTGTTCGCGCGCTGCTGGAGATCCGACATCATCTCCGAGGGATCGCGCGGGCGGACCGACAGCGAGGAATCCTGTTCGAACGTCTCAACGTAGTCGTCGCGTTCGAGGTCCTCGAGGACATCGTAGATTCGGGACTTCGGGATGCCCGTCTGCTCGGCGACCTTGACGGCGGGCACCGTGCCCCGCTCCAGCACCGCGAGGTACGCGTCGGCCTCGTATTGGGAAAGCCCGGCTTCCCGTAACCCGTCGTGGAGGTCGTCTTCGTCCATTATCCCACCTCTTGGACGCACACCAATTTGGATGCCGTGCCGGTCGCGGTCGGAGATGGGGGGCGAGTTAAATTCACTGTAGTAAACAATCGCTAGCAAATACTTATATATTTTTATTAGATGGCCACTGTACGCCGGCGTCTCGGAACTCCTCCTCTGTCACAATCGGATACACGCACGACCAGCCGGCCACCGTCTGGACGGTCCAATCGACGACGCCGAATGAGGCGCCGACGGGCAACGACATGACGGAGACAGCCGAGAGCAACGGGCACCGATGGGGGGCCCGGACGGCACCGCCGAGATTGCGCTCAACGCGACAGCCGAGGCGGACCGGTCTGCTGTGCTGTTCGCCCGATATCGATCATTGAACCGCAGTCCGTGAGGCCCGGAGAACTTCAGGGGGCGACCGTAGTCGCGACTATCACCAAGCAGCGCTCGAAGTCGAGTATGACAGACTGTCGAGAGGACAAATCGAGTAGTTACTCCAGTAAACAAAAGGTCGCAAAGATTTAAGTAGTTAGTTCTTAGTTATTGGGATGGCTTATCATGACAGATCCGACTGCCGGGCGCGAACGGCGAACAGTGCTGAAAGGAATCGGCGCAGCGATGCTCGCTGGCGGACTCACGGGTTGCATGGGCGGGGGCGGCGACAGCGACAACGGGGCAACGACGTACTGGACGACACAGGTCGAGCAGGACCGTCAGGAAGTTATCCAGAGCTTGATCAACGGGTTCGAGGAGGACGCCGACGGGACGATCGACATGGTCCCCGTCGAGGAGGGTGACCTGCCGACGCAGATCTCCTCGGCGACCGCGTCTGGAACGCTCCCTACCTTCGGTGAGTGGGGGCTCGACCCCATGCAGAATCTGGGGAGCGAGGATCTGCTCTCGACGGAGTCCGCCGAGGCAGTCGTCGACAGCATCGGGCGCGACGACTTCGCCGACGGGGCGATGTCGCTGGCGACCTCCTCGGAGGGCAACCTGCTCGCGGTGCCGGCCCACGGCTGGGTGCAGGGGTTCTGGTACCGCCAGAGCGCGTTCGACGAGGCGGGACTGGACGCCCCAACGACGTGGGAGTCGATCCGCGAAGCTGCGGAAACGCTCCACGACCCTGACAACGACCAGTACGGTATCGTCGTCGGCTCAGACGAGACGCCGTTCGCGCGCCAGTGTTTCACGCCGTACGCGCGCTCGAACGGCGCACGGGTGTTCAACGCAGACGGGGAAATCGTATTCGACAGCGACGCGATGGTCGAGGCCCTCGACTTCTACGGCTCGCTGGCCCAGTACAGTCCGCCGGGGACTGACACGTTCGATACGGCCAACAACACGTATCTCAACGAGCAGTGCCACATGATCATGTACTCGTCGTACATCATGGGCGACATCTCGAGCAAGACCGACGGGATGGCGAATAACACGTCGTTCGCACCCTACATCGAGCGCGACCGGCGCAGTTCGTTCGGTCAGCTCCTGCTGTTCAACATTCTCGACACGGCCTCGGACGCGAACCGCGAGACCGCCGAGTCGTACGTCGAGCACGTCCTCACTGGCGACCAGTACATCGAGTTCCTGCACATGGCGCCCGGCGGAATGAACCCCGTGCTCCAGTCGACGGCCGAGAGCGAGGCCTACCGCGACAACGAGGTCCTCCAGGAATGGGGCCAGGACACGCTGAGCGACATCTCCGGGGCGTTCGACAACATCGAGCGATTCGGCTACGTCAATGGCCAGATGATTCCGACGTTTGGGGAGATCACGAGCCGGTCGCTCGTCTCGCAGGCAGTGAGGCGCGTCTCCGAGGGCGAGGACGCCCGGACGGTCGCCGACGACGTCGCAAGCCAGATGCGCGACGTGATCAACTGAGTTCATCGTCATTATTTCCCACTATGGTCTCACTCACCCGGGGCGGCGATCGGACGATCGAGGAGAAGGAGGCGCTGCTGGGGTACGCGCTGATAGCGCCTGCACTGTTGCTGATCGCTACAGTAATCCTCTATCCGGTGCTGTACAACGTCTACCTGAGTTTTACCGTCGTGCCCCTGCGGCCGGACGAGGCGCCCCAGTGGATCGGGCTGGAACACTACTACAACCTGTTTGGCAGCAGCGCGTTCTGGTCGGCGCTTCGAACAACAATCGTGTTCACGTTCTTCAGCACGACGCTCGCGACGCTGGGTGGCCTCGGGACGGCGCTGCTGTTCAACCGCTCGTTCCGCGGGCGCCGATACATCCGTGGAATGGTGTTGTTGCCCTACGTCGCGCCGCTGATCTCGGTAGCGTTCGTTTGGCGATTCATGCTCGACCCGCTGTACGGCATCTTTCCGTATGTCGGGAGCGACGTTCTCGGGCTGTACGCTGGCAACATCGACATCCTGAGCAACGGCGACACCGCGGTCTGGTCGGTGATCTTCATCGACGCATGGCGTTACTTCCCGTTCGCGTTCCTGATGCTAATCGCGCGCGTGCAGGCAATCCCCGGCGACATGTACGAGGCCGCGAAGATCGATGGCGCCTCGAAGCTCGCGCAGTTCAAGGACATCACGCTGCCGGAGCTGAAGTACATCTTGGCGACGGTGTTCCTGCTGCGGTGGATATGGAACTTCAACAAGTTCGCGGATATCTGGCTGCTGACCCGTCGGGTCGAGACGTTGCCGATCTACGCGTACCAGGTCGCGTTCGCAAACTACCAGCACGGCCAAGCGGCCGCGATCTCGATGGTGCTGTTCCTGGCGCTGATCGTGTTCGTCCTCGCGTACGTCGCCTGGGCACTGGACTGGTGATACGATGAGTACGAAACAATCCACATACCGACACGTCGTCGACTCGTTCAAGACCGCGCTTGGGCTCGGCAAGAACACTCTCGAAACCTCGCTCGCCGAACGCGTCGTGTTCTACGTCGCGCTGGGGCTGACGCTGCTGATCACGCTGTTCCCGTTCTACTACATGGCGCTGGCGAGTCTACTGCCCGAGTCGAGCCTGTACTCGCTGCCGCCGACACTGCTTCCCCAGGACCTGACGCTCGAGCACTATCGGACCGTGTTCAGTCCGGAGACGTTCCCGTTCCTGACGTACTTCAAGAACAGTTTCGTCATCGCGACGACGACGGCGGGCGCATCGGTGCTCGTCGCCACGTTCGGCGCCTACAGCTTCGCCCGACTGGACTACCGTGGGCGCGGAGTTATCTCGCGGGGCGTCCTGATGGTGTACATGTTCTCGGGCATCCTGCTGGTCGTGCCGATGTTCCAGGTAATCGTCTGGCTCGGCTTCGTCGACTCGCTAGCGAGCCTGTTCGTAACCTACCTTGTCCAGACCCTGCCCGTCTCGCTGTACATGCTTGGCAACTACTTCCGGTCGATTCCGGAGGAAATCGAAGAGGCGGCGATCATGGACGGCTACTCACGGCTGGAAGTAATCTTCAAGATCACGCTACCGCTGTCGGCGCCCGCGATCGTGGCCGTGTTCTTCTTCACGTTCATGATCGCGTGGAACGAGTACCTGTTTGCCAGCATCTTCCTCCAGTCCCAGAGCGTGTTCACACTGCCGATCGGCATCGAGGCGCTGTCTTCGAGCTTCCGACAGGTCTGGGGCCAGATCATGGCGGCGTCGCTGCTGACCAGCGTGCCGCTGATCGTGATGTTCACCTACCTGGAGAAGTTCATGGTCGAGGGGCTGACCTTCGGGGCGGTGGAGGGGTAACATGGCGACGGAACCCACCTCTACCGCCGACTCCGTCGCGAACGCTGCCGATCTGAGTTCCGACGAGAACTCGGAGATCCGGCTCCGGGGCGTCACGAAGCGGTTCGACGACCTCGTCGCGGTCGACGACCTGGATCTGACGATCCAGAACGGCGAGTTGCTCGTCCTGCTTGGCCCCTCGGGCTGTGGCAAATCGACGACGCTCCGGATGATCGCCGGCCTCGAAGTGCCCTCCGAGGGTAGTATCGAGATCGGCGGCGAGGAGATTACGGAGGCGCTGCCCCAGAAGCGGGACCTCTCGATGGTGTTCCAGAGTTACGCGCTGTACCCCCACAAGACCGTCCGGGGGAATCTATCCTTCCCGCTCGGGAAGATGGATATCGACGACGACGAGGCGGACGAGCGGATTCGCCGCACCGCCGAACTGCTGGAGATCGACGACCTGCTGGACAACAAGCCCGGCCAGCTCTCTGGCGGCCAGCGCCAGCGTGTCGCGCTCGGGCGGACCATCGTCCGTGAGCCGAAGGCGTTCCTGATGGACGAGCCGCTGTCGAACCTCGACGCCAAGCTCCGTGTCCAGACCCGCTCGGAGGTGCGCAGCCTCCAGCAAAACCTCGGCACGACGACAGTCTACGTGACCCACGACCAGGAAGAGGCGATGAGCCTAGCCGACCGGGTCGCCGTGATGAACGACGGCCAGCTCCAGCAGGTCGGGACGCCGAAAGAAGTCTACGAGAACCCGGTCAACGAGTTCGTCGCCGGGTTCCTCGGCGAGCCGTCGATGAACTTCCTCGATGCCGACCGCCTCAGGGGAACCGATACGTCCGACGACTCGTTCGCGGAAACCGCGACCGTCGGGGTCCGACCAGAAGACGTCGCCGTCGCCGAGGAAGCCGCCGGACGAGCCGACGGCGGGCGGACCTATGAACTCGACGGTGAGGTGCTTGTCGTCAAGCCGCTGGGCAACGCCTACGAGGTCGAGGTCGACTGCGGCGATGTCCGGGTCACCGCACGCCTGCGCGACCGGCCCGGCGCCATCAGTCCCGGGTCGACCGTGATGCTCCGACTGCCCGCCAACTCCGTCCACCGGTTCGACGTCGACGGCGAGGTGATCAGATGATCCCGGACGGCTGCGCACTGGCGGTCCGAAACGGGGTCGTCTTCGTGGTCGGGGAGCGTGGCGACATCCGCTCCGATTGCGCCGAAACCGGCGTGTTCGCGAACGATACGCAGTACCTCAGCGAGTTCGAGGTGTCCGTAACCGATCGCGATGTGCCCGAGAGCGGCTGGGACCGGCTCGATCGGCGGGCCGGCCCGGACGGCGTGACGACCGTGTTGGTCGGCGCCGCGCCGGGCGAGGGACGGGGCGCCGCCCGACGGTTCCTGCTGAAGAAAGACATCACGGTCGACGGCGACGTGGTGACCGTCGAGACGACTCTCCGGAACCACACGCCTGCGGAGCGCGTCGTCGACATCGAACTGACCGCGGCGTCGGATTTCCGACACGTCTTCGAGTGTCCGGGCTTCTTCGCGGCGCGTGAGTCGGTCGATCGCGACGTGACCGCGTCCGACCGCGAGAGCGGCGCGGAGCTGTCCGGAACGTCGCCCGACGGGACGACGCGGGGCGCGGCGATACAGTTGCAGGGCGGCCAAACGGTGTCCGTCGAAACCGGCGCTGACGCCTCGAGGGCAACCGTCGAACGGACGCTGGAGGTCTCGGCCGGCGAGGAGGTCTCGGTTGTCGCGACGGCGCGTCTCCGGCCGACGCGCGGCCGACTCAATCTCTCGTTTGACCCGTCGGTGTCGATGGCGTCCCACCCTGGGCTGTTCGACGCCGCCGCCGACACCCTGCGGGCGCTCTTGCTGCCGGAGGGCGTCCCGGCGGCTGGCGCACCCCGGTTCGTCGCGCCGTTCGGGCGGGACGCGCTGCTGGTCGGGTTCCAAACGCTACCGTTCGCGCCTGGTCTGACCCGAAGCGTCCTGACCTACTTCGCCGGGCGACAGGCCTCGTCGACCGACCCGGAGACACTCGCCGAACCAGGCAAGATCCCCCACGAGGAGCGACGGGGCGACCTGCCGGCGCTCGGCCGGTCGATCCGGTCGCCGTACTACGGGACGGTCGACGCGACGCCGCTGTTCGCCGCGCTCGTCGCCGCCTACGGAGAATGGGCCGGCGAGGACGCGATCACCGACGAACTGTACGACGCCGCCCTCGGGGCCGTCGAGTGGACGATCGCGGCTGGCGACGAGGACGGTATCGTCCGGTATGAGCCCCACGACCACGAGTACGGGCTCGTCCATCACGGGTGGAAAGACAGCGACCAGTCGATTGCGCGGCCCGACGGAACGGCCGCGACGCCGCCGATCGCGCTCACGGAAGTACAGGGGTACGCCTACCGCGCGCTTCGTGGCGTCGCCGACCTCGCGGCGAGCCGGGGGGACGGCGAGCTCGCGGAGCGGCTGACCGAGCGCGCAGAGCGCCTCCAAGAGGCGTTCGACCGGAAGTTCTGGCTGCCCGACGAGGGGAGCTACGCGCTCGCGCTCGACGCCGACGGCGTGGTCGGCGCCGTCGCCTCGAACCAGGGCCATGTGCTCTGGAGCGAGATCGTCCCGCCGGAGCGCGCCGACGAGGTAATCGACGGGCTGTTGGCGCCGGAGCTGCTGACCGACGCCGGACTCAGAACGTACTCGGCGGCTCACGAGGCGTTTGACCCGCTGTCGTACCACCGCGGTAGCGTCTGGCCCCACGACACCAGTATCGCTGCAATGGGCTGTGCGCGCTACGGACGCGACGACGCCGCCGCGGCGCTCGCCGAGCGGGGGCTGGACACGCTGGCGACCGGCGCGACCGGCGACGCCGATCGCTGGGGATTCCCGGAACTCCTGGTCGGCCTCGACGACCCCGACGTGGACGCTGGGCGGGCGCTCCATCCCGACGCTTGCGAGCCGGCCGCCTGGAGCGCCGGCAGCGCGTTCGGCTTCGTCCGTGCCGCGCTCGGTTTGGACGTCAAGTCGGGGACGCCGGTCGCTGAGCCCGCGACAGACTTCGGCGCCGGAACCGGACCGGACCCCAGCACAGTGGCGGAAGCAACGATACACTGCCGCGGTCGGCGCTATGCCGTTCGACACAGCAGCGATTCGACGGTCGTGACGCCGACGTGCGGGGCGTCGGCGACGAGGGACAGCCCCGACCACGACCACCTGGAGGTGACTACCGATGGCTGAACTCACACTCAACGACGTTACGAAAATCTACGACGACGCCGAAGGAACCGAGACCGCCGTCGACGAAGCGTCCGTGACCGTCGAGGACGGCGAGTTCCTCGTCCTGGTCGGGCCCTCGGGCTGCGGGAAGTCGACGACGCTCCGGATGATCGCCGGCCTGGAGACGGTGACCGACGGGACGATCGAGATCGGCGACCGCGAAGTCCAGCACCTCGCGCCGAGCGAGCGCGACGTGGCGATGGTGTTTCAGAGCTACGCACTGTACAAGCGCATGACCGCCCGCCAGAACATGGGCTACGGGCTAAAGCACTCGACCGATATGTCGAGCGACGATCGCGACCAGCGGGTGCGCGAGGGCGCGGAGCTGCTAGGCATCGAGGAACTGCTCGACGACAAGCCCGAGGCGATGAGCGGCGGGCAGAAACAGCGCGTCGCGCTCGGCCGTGCGATCGTCCGCGACCCGGACGTATTCTTACTCGACGAGCCGCTGTCGAACCTCGACGCCAAGCTGCGCTCGCACATGCGCACGGAGATCCAGCGCATTCAGTCGGAGCTCGGCGTCACCGCGGTGTACGTCACCCACGACCAGACCGAGGCGATGACGATGGCCGACCGAATCGCCATCATGGACGACGGCGTCATCCAGCAGGTCGACCCGCCGGAAGTCGCTTACGACCACCCGAACAACGAGTTCGTCGGGGCGTTCCTCGGCAGTCCGTCGATGAACGTCTTCGACGCCGTCGCCCGCGAAGACGCCGACGGGTACGCCGTCAACGTCGACGGCACGACGCTCGGCATAATCCCCCGAGAAGCCGTCGAGGACGACCTCGCCGGCGAGCCGGTCCGCTTCGGCGTCCGCCCCGAAGACCTCCACCTCGACGAAGCGCCGGACGACGCGACTGACGTCCGCCGGTTCCCCGCGACCGTCACGGTCACAGAGTATCAGGGGAACGATAACTTCGTCTACCTCGATGTCGGCGATCGATCGCTGACTGCCCGCGTCCCGCCGGGCGTCTACCCCGATTCCGGCGACGAGGTGACAGTCAGCGTCGCCGCGAAGGACGTCTACCTGTTCGATCCCGAGACCACGGCGTCGATCAAGACGCGCGGCGTCGGCGGTGAGCGCACCGACACGCAACCGATCACTCGCGGCTAACCCCCGCTCTCCCTACCGATGACACATTCGCAGCAGACGGCGACAGACAGTATCGTCCCCCAGCACGTCGACGCGTCGATTGACGACCCGACGTTCCACCTCGACGTGCTGGACGAGTTGAGTTACGACGCCGAGGTCGACGGCGCGGTCCCGCTTGCCAGCGACCCCGACAACCGATATCCCTACGTCTATCCGAGAGACGTCGCCTCAATCACGCGTGCCTGGCTGACGGCGCTGCGTCACGGCGTCCGGCCGGACGCCTCCTTGGATCGCGTCGTCGACGCGGCCCGCTTTATGATCGCCGTCGAGGACGACGGCTGGTGGTTCCAGCGATACGGGCTCAACGGCAGTGACCAGTCGATCTACCGACAGGAGGATAACCTCGCCCACGGCATCAGGATCATCTCGCACGCGGTGCTCGCGCTCGACGCAGCCGACGCCCTCGAATCGGCGGATGAGGCATTCCTGGCGAACGCGGTCGACTGCATCGACGCCGCGGTAGCAGTCACTCGGTCCGAGCTGTACGACGCCAACGCCCACCTGATAGAGAGCACTACGAGCATCCATGAGGGCGCCATCGAGTCCGGCTACACGCTGTGGGTAAACTGCGCATTCCTCGCTGCGTTGCAGCAGGCGGCCGATGCGCTCGACCGGCTCGAAGTAGCGGGGCGATCCGCGGATATCGGGCGAGTCGGCGACGCCGCCGAGCGGGTCGGCAAGCTTCGCTCCCTGCTGGAACCGGGCGTAAAGCGATGCTTCGCCGTCGACGGGACGCCCGTTCCGCGCCGGCACACCCCCGACGGCGAGCGCGACGACCGCCCGGACATCACGCTGCTTGCGCCCGCCTACTTCGGACTAGAGGGCGTGTTCGGCGAGCACGCCATGCGCGCCGCCGAGCGGGCGGCAGCGAGCCTGGAGGACCCACGGTTAGGCGGTCTCCAGCGGTTCCGTGGTTTTCACCGTGACCACGACGTACACCAGCACGGCGGCAACGGCCCATGGATGCAGTACACCGCCTGGCACGCGCAGTTTCGCTTCGACCGCGGCGAGCACGAGCGGGGCGACGAGGTGCTCTCGACGATCACCGGCCACGCCGACGCGGCGGGTCACATCCCCGAACACCTCTCCACGCGCGAGCGCTTCGAGCAGTTCATCGAACAGGAGTGGGATACGGGCGCTGACTTCGAGAAGGAGTTCGACGACGATGTGCTTCGGGACGTGCCGTTCGACCGCATCGTGGAGGAACTGAGTCACATGCGCACGACGTACGACGAGATGGCGGCCGCTCTCGAGGAGCGAGACGTCATCTCCTTCGCGGCGCCGCTGGCGTGGTGTCACGCAGAGTTCCTGACGGCGCTGCTCAAGCGCGAGGCACAGTGATGGCGGGCCGCACCTTCGAATGCGTCGCGTTCAACACGACCGCCTACTCGTATCTCCCCCACTGGCGGCCAGCCTACTCGATCGAGGAAACCGTCGAGCGCATCGCCGGGTACGGGTACGACGCCGTTGAGCTCGCCGCCTGTCGCCCCCACGCGCTGCCCGAGGCGACATCCGAAAGGGAGCATACCGAGCTCGTACAGACGGTCGAGGATGCCGGGATGACGGTGGCGAGCGTCTGCTCGCACTTCCGCCGTTGGGGCTGAACCTAGGGGCACCGGACGACGCCGAGCGCGCCGCCGCGCGGTCGTATCTCGGTGGTGTGGCGGAACTGGCTGCCGCGGTCGACGCGTCGTACTTCCACGTCGTGCCGGGCTGGTCGGTCGGCGGCCAGTCCGCCAGCGACGCGCGCGAGCATGCCGTGGCAGAGATCGACCGGGCGCTGGCCGAGGCAGAGTACGGTGACGCCAACCCGCTGATCGAGCCGCTTCGCTTCCGCGAGTGCGACATCGCGCACACGGCCGACCAGGCGTTGTCGATCGTCGACGAGCTGTCGGCCGATGCCGGCGTGTTGCTCGACACGTTCCAGATGGCCGACGACGCAACGAACCCCGTCGACGCGTTCGACACCGTCGGCGACGAGCTCCGCATGGTCCACCTGGCCGACACCGACCGCCGCCCGCCCGGCGACGGCGGGGTCCCCTGGGAGCTCGTATTCGACGCGCTCGACGACATCGGGTTCGAAGGCCCGGTGAGCGTCGAGGTCTGGGGCGACAACCCCGACGAGCTCACCCGGGCCAGCGCAGCCGGGCTGCGCGAGCTGGACGTCACGGCAGAGTGACCGACAACTGCATCGACTACCGAACGAGCCGACACACGACTCCATAACCATGAGATTGGAAGACAGGACTGCGATCGTGACGGGTGCCAGTTCGGGGATTGGCCGTGGCGTCGCCGACCGACTGGCCGAGGACGGAGCGAACGTCGTCGTCGCCGATGTCCGGCGCAAGCCAAAGCGGACCGATCACTACGACCGCGACGACGGCCGACCGACCGACGAGCGGCTACGAGCGGAATACGGCGCCGAGGCTCGGTACGTCGAGACGGACGTCTCCACGGAGGACGATGTCGCGGCGCTGGTCGAGGCGACGATCGAAGAGTTCGGCGGGCTCGACGTGCTGGTCAACAACGCGGGGGTCCAGGTGCTCGAGGCGACCGCGGAGATGACCCGCGAGCAGTGGCAGCGCGTGATCGACGTGAACCTGACGGGGACATTCCTAGCGTCGAAGCACGCCATCCCGCACCTGATCGAGTCGAACCAAGGCCGGATCGTCAACGTCAGCAGCGTCAACGCCTATCTCGGCGGCGCCGGCGAGCCCTACTCGGCCTCGAAGGCCGGCATCGTGAACCTCACGCGGGATCTCGCACTCGAACTCGCAGAGGACGAGGTGACGGTCAACACGGTGCTGCCGGGCGTGATCCGGACGCCGATGCAGAATCAGAACGACGAGGCGACCCGCCGCCGCCAGGCCGAAAAGACGCCGCTGCCTCACGTCGGCGAACCGAGCGACGTCGCCAACGCAGTGCGCTTTTTCGCGAGCGATGAGGCCGAGTGGATTACCGGCGCGGAGCTACTCGTCGACGGCGGCTACATGATCGGTGGGTACTAGCATGGACGCGCTAGAGATTGCCATCGAAAACCGGTCAGCATTCGCGTCGAGCAATACGTGGGGCGCCGTACTGGATGTCTCGCCGCCGGAATCGAGGCGCTCCATCTTCATGCAGTTGTCGACCATTCGCTATCGCTCGACAGCGGGGAGCTGACAGTACGAGCTGTCGACGCCGCCACCGCGACGTACGACCCAACGCCTACAAGCTGATTCTCGTCCTCGGCGGCGGGTCACTTCGAGCGACGCTCGAAGTGCTGCTGGGCGAGCACATCGACGACGGTGCCGTGGTAACGGACGATCCCGCCGAAACCGGCCGGGTCGAGGTGCTTCCAGTCGATTATCATGTAGCGAGCGCGGCGTCGAGAGCGCCGTCCGCGTCCCCAACCTGGCGAATCGCGCTGGGGCGGACAACCTCGTGATCAGCGACATCACGGGTGGGAGCAGCGCACTGTTCCCGCGCTTGCGGGCGACCTCTCGCTGGCCGGCCTCGGACGACGACGAACGCCCTGCTGGCCAGCGGCGCACCAATCGGGGAGATCAACGTTGTCCCGAAGTACCTTTCGGCGATTAAGGGCGGACGGCTCGCCCGCGCGTCGGTGCCGAGGGTACGCTTAACCGTCGAGAAAACGGTTTCACACATCAGTCGTTGGTGGTGACGAGACCCATCGATTCACCCGGTGTGCGCGTGATTAATGCGTCCCCTGCTTACCGGGTCGAAAAAATAACTATTCATGATTATCGCGGCAATCAAGACTAGACTTCAAACGTCACCGCTGAGCGCCCTGCAGCCTTTCCGGAAATCCCGGAAACAACTGGTTTCCGAAAGCGGAACCGCCTGACAGCTGTAGAGTCAATGAAACAGACGAGTCGTAGGTTCCCAGTTTCCGGAAAGTACCCAGCCACCATTATATACCGTGCTAGACAACCAATTGACTGACCACTCCATGATTCGCGATGCTCGTGTGCTTCGGGCGGGCTTCATTCCGAAGGAAATCGAACATCGCGACCCCGAAGTGAACCACCTCTCCAGCGTTCTGGAACCAATCACGAACGGGGAACCTGCCGACACCGCCATCGTCACTGGGCCAAGCGGCGCTGGGAAGACCTGTATTTCGAAGTTCGTCACAGAACGGCTTCGCGAAGAGGTACTGGACATCGAGACGACCTACGTCAACTGCTGGCGCAACTACACCCGATTCCGGACGCTGTATCAGATCCTCGACAATCTTGGCGCGACTATCGATATCCACCGCCAGTCGACACCTCACGACGAGCTCGTCGACCGGCTCCAGCAGTACAACGGGCCCCGAACCGTGATTATCCTCGACGAGGTCGACCAACTGGAGGATCCAGGAATCCTCTACGACTTGCACAGTTTGGAGCAGTTCGCGCTGATCTGTATCGCCAACAAAGAAGAAGAGCTGTTCAGCCGCGTCGATGACCGGCTCGTGAGTCGGCTCCGCTCCAGCGAACACGTCCGGATGGACAAGTATCACGACGAGCAGCTGTACGATATCCTGAACGCTCGCGCGAAATGGGGCCTCGACGATGCTGCCATCACCGACGCCCAGCTCTATCGTATCGCCGACGCGGCCGCCGGCGACGCTCGACTTGCAATAGGGATTCTCCGTACGGCCGCTAGCGAGGCAGACAGAGCGGATCAAGAAACAATCAGCGACGAGATGTTGCTGGACGCTGCAGATGACGCCCGGGCACAAATCAGGCAGACGAGCCTCGATTCGCTTACACCACACCAGCAAACCGTCTACGAGATTGTACACGAGCATGGTCCGCTTGGACCAGGAGCCATCCACGAGCGGTATAGCAACGCCGTCGACGACCCGCGAACGAAACGGACTGTGCGGACGTACCTCTCGAAGATGGTCCAGTACAATCTCCTAGAAGCCGATGGAACAAGTCGAGATCGTCAATATTCCGTCGTCACCGAGCCAGTCAGTTCGCCGGGTAAGTGAGCGCGTAGCGATTGGCCGCTACGGTTGAACTGTTAACCAACATATAGTCGAGATTGATTCGTTTTGTTGGTTAAGATTGTGGGAACGATTCCGGAGAGTTTCGTGGAAGCAGACGGGGAGCCAAAAATTTCGGCCACAGTTATCTGTTGAGGGCCGTTACGGTCGCTTTCCTGAAACGTGGAAGCGACACGCCGACGGTTATCGGATTCGTGAATCTTTATTCACATATGTCAGACCACCCACCCTCGAATCGGTTGGGCGTTGCGCAACCAACGCGAGGAGCTGACCGGAACCAATCCATTTCCAGCCAGCCTGATTCAGCGAGCGACGACATTCTGCTTCCATCGCTCAACGACGGCATCACGTTACTGGACATCGACGGCAGTCGAGGCGTGCCAATCCTGCAATCGCTCGTCCTGGACCATCTCCTCATGCACGACGGCCCCGCCTTCTGGGTTGACGCTAACGGCCATGCAACGACGACCACGCTGGCACAGATAGCCCCGAGTCAGCGACTGTTAGACCGGATCCACGTTGCCCGTGGCTTCACTGCCTACCAGCACTACGGTGCCGTCGACGAGCTCTCAGCGGCAGTGAACCAATTCATCCAGCAATCGACCGAAACACCTCAATTAGGCAGTCAGCAGCCAACAAGCCGGGACGACGACTCATCTCCGTATACTCCGTCGCTCATCGTTGTACCAGCTGTCGACGCCCAGTATCGCACTGATGACACCCTCAGCGACGAGTACGCGAAGACACTTCAGGCCCGGACACTCGCTCGGTTAGCGACCTACGCTGATGGCTACGATATTCCCATCCTGGTCACCCGGAGCA
The DNA here is from genome assembly GCF_025457605.1 of Haloarcula laminariae. Lineage (NCBI taxonomy): Archaea > Methanobacteriati > Methanobacteriota > Halobacteria > Halobacteriales > Haloarculaceae > Haloarcula > Haloarcula laminariae. Next base: position 73,969 of record NZ_JAMZFY010000005.1, read on the forward strand.
AGCAAGACGACTTCACGGCACCAGTCGCAACGGCCGCCGATCATCATCTGGAGTGCAAGCAAACTCAGATGGGGCCACGGTTCGTCGGTGAGGACTTCGAGACACTTGTCTACCCCGTCGATGACGGTGCGTACTACCAGACGACGTTCGCGTACTGGCGGCAGCTGCTCGAAACCCGCGCAGCGCAGGTCGGCGTGGAGACGACGACGCCGTCGACGCCAACACCGAATGGCGTCGGGAGCGGTGTCACAGTTGATGGAGAGTCAGTGGCAGTTGGAACAGATCCGCTGCTCGACGCGTGGACAGCAAGCGCTGGAGGACGATAACCGATGGGCCGTACGAACCCGACGTACCGAGATGCGCTCCGGGCCATCGAGGAACGCTGGACAGACTTCCGGCGGGCACTGCGCCGTCGCGACCAGCCACGGTTCGACCGCCTGTTCGAGTACGCCCGCGAGCACGCCGACGCGAGCGGGCTATTGAACCATCAGAATCCGCTGCTGCCGGCACTACTCAGCATCAGTCTCGAACAGGAGACCCGCCTTGACGACCACGAGGAACGCCTCTCAGAGCTTGAGCAACGGCTTTCGGAGACTGGGGTCGAACAGCAGCAATCGTCCGGCGAAGGTAATACTGGAGGGATGGAATGACGGAGTTGACGACGATTACCTTCGATATCGGTTCGTGGAGGAAAGCACTCGGCTTGGTTCCTACGGCGGGTTGCGACCTGCGTTGAGTGGTTCATACGAATCCCTGTGGTAGGCGACCCGCCAGAGTTTGAGAACCGCGCGGGTGACCAATTCTTCAGGGGATTGTGCGATACAGGACGCTTCGACCTCGTCCGGGTCAGAACTCGCATTCGGTGGTGGGTGGTAGTGTTCTAATCCGGGGACATGGATGTAGTCGCCTGCGTGTGGGTGTTTCCCCCAGCGCAGATTAACCTCTTCCGTGTCCGTGTAATGGAACTTGTAATCATCTCGTGTCGTCCACTGGATGTCGATTCGGGCATCATCGGCCGCACACAGTCCATCTTCAAGCACGACTTCGAGGACGGATGGATTGAGGTAGTCGTCGAGTTCTGCTGTTGCAAGTGGTTCCATCTCCTCGACGACATCACGAATCGTCAATAGCGCCGGCCGATCCGTAGCCCCCCGGAGAGTATGTGTTTCTGCTTGGTCAGCGGAATCCCACATTGCTCAGACAGGGACGCCGTCGTCAGTCGAACGACGGTCACTGTCGACGAATTGCTCGGCGTTGCCGATTGAGAGGGCAGCATTCGCAAATGCGAGATTGCGACGGAGCGTCTTCCACTCACGAATCGTCTCTGGGTCAATCTCGTCCTGTAGGGATTCAGTCTCGCTGAAGGCCTGGTTCGTCTGGTTGACCGCCAATTCTTCGGGTGAGTCGACACCGAATTCGGACCGATACTCAGTAAGTTGCTCGCGCATCTCCTGGATTCGCGTCACGAGTTCGTCGGTCGAGACATGTTCGAGGATATCGGCTGCCTCTTCGACGACGAGTGATTCAGGTGAGCGCCGATAGAGCGTGCCACCCTGTTCGCCGGGTGTCGTCTCGACAAACCCCTCGTCTGAGAGTGTATTCAGGTGCTTTCGAGCGGTTTTTGGAGCAGTCCGTGCATCATCAGCGACGGTATCAGCTGAGACGGGGCTGTACGTATGCGCAATGACGTGTCGAATGCGCTCATAGGGTGTTGTTTCTGCTTCCCATTCCTCGCCAACCGCCTCGTTGATGTCTGCAAACTCATCTGGTGGTCTTCGGTCGTTCATACAGAAACGCACGGCTCAGGGGAATATAGGTCTTTGGTGAAGTCCTATATTCCCCTCTGTGTGGGGCACTGGCTAAATCCAACCACGCAAATTCCGGAAATCGGCCCAGAGGTAGCGGAACACAGACAAACGGCCAGAAAACACCAAAGAGGGGTTCATGAACCCATACGTTGAAATCCGGAAACGACACGCCATCGCTTATCGGCGACTCGAACGTCATAGAGACCCAGATGCCGTTCAGTATCGACTTCTTGGATGACGGACGCGTCCTCGAATGGGACGCCACTGCCGACGGCGCCACCGTGACCGAGCACGGAGACTACACCCCACGCTTCTACGTCGCACCTCGCGACCCAGCGACCGACCTCGACCTCACGACACTCCAGTCGGTGTACGACCAACACCCGGATGTCGTCGGGACCGAGATGGTTGCGCGACGGCCGGGCTTTCGACGAGACGAGGAGACTGTTCTCGCGGTCGACGTTGCCCATATCGACCGCGTCCCCCCACTTGCTCGGCAGGCGCGCCAGCTGTCGGCCTATCCAGTCGGGGATCTCGCCTGCTTCAACGTCGACTTTTCCCGAGAGTTCCGGTACTGTCTGGAGACCGGCGCCGATCCGACGCCGGCAAGTGAGCTGTCGACGCTCCGGCTCAGTGTTCCGGTGACCGAAACGAGCAACGATATCTATGGGGAACTGTCTGTCGCCGGCGACACCGTCACCGGCTCGCCGACGGACATCCTGACCGCCGTACAGGAGGGGGTCGAAGCACACAATCCGGACGTCCTGGTCTGCTCGACGAGCGGGATTGTCCCGACACTGTACGAGATGGCGACGGATGCCGGCATTGATGAGTTCACGTTGAGCCGGTGGCCCAGCGTCGACTACCAGCAACTCGCAAGTCAGTCGACATACTCAAGCTATGGCCGTGTCGGCCACTCACCGGCACGGTACAACGTGCCCGGACGGGCGATCATCGACGAGAGTAACACGTTCTTCTACGGAGAGACGAATCTCGACGGCGTCCTCGATCTGGTCTCGCGCTCGAAGAAACCCGTCCAGGAGCTGGCGTGGGCGTCAATTGGCAACGTGCTGACCGCGATTCAGATCTGTGAGGCCCACAACCGCGGCGTACTCGTTCCGTGGAACTCCTGGCGCCACGAATTCTACAAGCCGATGGGGACGCTCCACGACGCCGACCGTGGCGGCTTCATCTTCGCTCCCGAGGTCGGTGTCCACGAAGACGTCCACGAACTCGACTTCTCGAGCCTCTATCCAAACATCATCTGTACCCGGAACGTCTCGCCCGACGTTATCCGGTGTGAGTGTCATCACGACCGCGACGACGTCCCCGGACTCGGGTACTCGATTTGTGACGAACGCGGTTACCTCGTTGATGTCCTCCAACCCATCATCGATGCTCGCGACGAGATCAAGGCAGCCATCCATCGCGAACAGCAGTGTGAAAACCCCGACGAGGATCGACTGGCGGAACTTGAGGGGCGGTCGGGTGCGCTGAAGTGGATTCTTGTCGCCTGTTTCGGATATCAGGGATTCAGCAATGCGAAGTTCGGTCGCATCGAATGCCACGAGGCAATCAACGCGTTCGCTCGCGAGATTCTGCTGACGGCGAAGCAACGCCTGGAAGCCGGTGGCTGGCGGGTCGTCCACGGCATCGTCGACTCCATCTGGGTGACGCCCGACCCCGATGTCGACGACGAGGACCGTGAGGACCTCGAGGCGCTCGCGACGGAAATTACGGAGGCCGTCGAGATTCGGCTCGAACACGAAGCCCACTACGACTGGGTCGCGTTCGTCCCGCAGTGCGAGAGTGACGCCGGCGCGTTGACGAAGTACTTCGGAAAGGTCGCCGGCGCCGACGAGTTCAAAGTGAGAGGCATCGAAGCCCGGCAACGTTCGACACCGCCGTTCATCGAGAAGATTCAGCGAGACTGTCTCGAACAGTTTGATGCGACTCGGTCACCGGAAGCAGTCCTCTCCTCCCTTCGAGATGCAATCGATCGCCTGCACGCCGGCGAGGTCCCAATCGAGGACCTCGTCGAACGGAATCGCGTCTCCAAGCCGCTGGAGAGGTACACACAGAACACACAGAACGTGGCGGCCCTGAAACGGGCCCGTGACCAAAATCTCGCCGTCCATCCCGGACAGGATATCGAATATGTGGTCGTCGACGACGAGAAGAACTCACGAGAGCGGGTCGCCCTCGCTCACGAGGATATCGAGACTTACGACGCCTCGTACTACGAGACGCAGCTAATCCGAGCTGTCGAAAGCGTGCTATCACCACTCGGCTGGAATCGGACGGAGATTCGCCGGGAACTTGCGGATATACGGATGCCGGAGCTGACCGCGTTCACGGATAGGAAGTAAAATTAACCAACAAGAAGTCGGTTGGAGAAGACTTGTTGGTTAACCACATCCACACGAGGGGGGACCTGTGAGATGACGGCAGCTGTCGTCTCACTTGTCGGGATTGACTGGCGACTTAGATTTTGACTTGATCTCCTCTTCCTCCCGCCACTGCCAGTAGTGGCGGTTGTCGTTAATCTCCTTGATCATGATTGTCGCTTTAGCAGGGACGTCATCTGGTCGCTCCTCTACCTCGTTCTGGTCTGACGACTCCTCGAGATGAGCGTCTCGTTCCTTGTTCTCGGCGAGCGCTTCAGCGTACGTAGCAACGTCTCGGAGCTTCTCCGGGCCTGTCTCGTTGAGCATATTGACGATTTTCGTCGAGGGGTCGCCGGTAGGACCCGAGGTTCGTAGGACATCGGCTGCTCTCGTGTTAACCAACATAGCAAGCTAATCATAGTTTTGTTGGTTAAATGATGGAGGCGGCGCCCGTGATTGCTGTTTGTAACACTACTCGAAATGTCGTTATAAACTAGTTTCGTACTATGTTACACCGTGCTCCGGCGTATCGAACTCAAGGTCCTCGCCACGGTCGACGGTACCGTCCTGACCGGACGCGAGAAGTACTGTGCCTACTACGAAGCGACCGGTTCGGTGGACAACTGACCTGCTAGCCGAGTTCCAAGACAGTCAGGCCACGGTCCGAAACTCGATTCGCTGTTCATCCTCCTTCCAGTTGTACTCGAGAAGCGTGACGTTGTTCCAGAGTTGTGGATCGCGTTCGAAGGGTCGATGGGAGCTGACTGGCATCCGGTAGGTCGCTGGAAGTTCTGTCGACCGGTCCTCTGCCTCTGCCGGAGAGGTCGGGCGCTCCTCGAAGGCTTGGCGAACCTCCTCACGGTAGGTCTCGTCGGTATCGGCATAGCCACCCGTCAAGAGGTAGGCATCAATAGCCTGGTAGTGCCCATCGGCGATTTCCTCAGCCACATAATCAACGTACTTCATCAGCTGTTCCAGATGGTCAACGAGATTATCCACGTACCATATCTCGTCCTTCTTGATTTCGATGACCTCGTAGCCAACGGTGGTCGCTTGGTCGTCTGCAGGCGTACTATCGGGGAAGTCGAACTGTGGCTGAATCTCCGTGAGGACATCAAGGTGGTTCGCCCAACTGGTCGGCTTAGCCGGTGAAGTCGGGAACTCACGATATATTTGCTGTCGACTCCGTCCGGTCATACTCTCCGGAAGAATGTCGTCAGCGCCACTCTTCAGCGCCTCGATAATTGTAGCATGAACCCAGTTCTCCTTGCTGAATAGGCCATCGTCGAGTACGCGTGATGGATTGTCCGAGACGTACTGCCGGATGGAGACCGGGTCACTGTCTCGGCCATCGACAGCTATCTCGAAATCGATTAACGGTTCGGCCATATCGATTACCTTGCCCGAACTTGTATCTCGGTTGACCATGTGGATGAGATGAGTGAGGTTCTCTGTAGTCTCCTTGCTCAGTAGTGAGAAGTTCTTGCCCTCAAAGAACTCGAGATACGATGACCGCGGGATGCCGTTCGACGAGAGCACGTAGTCCATATCGATACCCTGCTCGAAGAACGCAGGTGCCGCACGGAACGGTATCAGGATTCGAATCTTCGACCAGCTCTGACCGGTATATAATGCCTCATCTGCCATCCGTTGCGCCTTGCGTTCTGAATCGTTGTTGGTCTCGGCGTCGTCCTCTGGGCGTGACCCAGTGATAGCGTCTACGGCTGCTGGCTCCAGTGCATCCGGGAAGTTGTACAGGAGTGGTCTCTGTGGATTTCCAGTGGTATCGAGCACCTCGCCCACCCCGTAAATCATCTTATCTTTGAAGAAGAATACGCTGTCCCCGGCCTCGATAGTTGCGAGATCGGCGAACGTCCCGACCATAGCTGCCGTCCAATCGGAACGACTGTTGTCCTCTCCGGGAATCTTCAGCACCGGCCCGAAGACCCGGCCACGCATCCCATCCCACATCACGCGTTCGTCCAACTCAGAGAGCACATTGAACAACACACCCTTCATCGTCCACTGTCCTCCGAGACACAGCATCGCCTTCTCCGAACATCCGATGAGAGTCGGTCTATCACTTGTCTCTAGGTTCGTCACATCGGTGAAAAAATTACTGTCGACCCGCTCTGGTACTAGATGGACAGTCCTGAGTCGCCACCCTGATTTAAGTAATCGAATCCCAAACCCATTTCCAGACCGATGGTTCTGAGAGCATGGTAGAGCAGGTGTGCCGACAGTGAGTGAGTCTCGAAACGCGGATGTGGTCTACGAGGGGGCGGATATTGATACACTCCGTGCTAGGGCATTCGAGGGTGCTGCAACACAGGCTGGCGACCAGCCAGCTTCCGTCCTATATATCACCGGGTCGAATTCAGACATCGAGGCGGTTCGCGAACAGTGGCGGGATTATGGTCGAGATATCGAACTGCAGGTACGTTCGCTGGATGGGATTGTCGATGCGAGCTACGATAAAGAGTTCACCGCCAGCCGAGCGACCTATCACACCCGGTCGGAGCATCGACAGCTGGTCGATGCCGCGATAGCCGGTCTTCCGGATGGACATCGGTTCGGTCCAGGTGACCGACCCCTCACTGATGGCCATCTCCAACAGCTCCAGGACCTCCTGACGTTAACGGAGTTCGCCGGGCTGCGCTCCGCTGAAGAAATCGAATCACGTCTGCAACAGGAGGGGCTGGATAACCTCGGTGCCGATATCGCCTTGCTGAAGCGCAAGTTCGAAGCCGCACGGGGTCGCGACACGGCATCCATTGAGCGGACGCTCCGGGCTGAGCGGTACATGCGCGTGACCGAGCAGACCCAGGTCGGCGATGCCCACCCGAACGTGGATGTCCTCGTCATCGGGCGGTTCGACAGACTCTCCCCGGTCGAGGCAGCGGTTCTCGAATGGCTCACCGATGCCCTCCCAGCGCACGCGGTGTTGCCTCGCTCGGCGACTGGACGGCCCGCTGGGGTCGACCGGGCCATCGCGCTGTTCCGTCGGACGCTCACGGAGCGATTCGGACTCGACGTCCACCAGGTCGAACCGCGGGACGGGAGAGCAATCGATTCGAGTGTCCTGGAATCCTACTACACGCCCGGGAGCGAAGGGGGCAAGCGACGACCGTGTACCGTGCAGGTCCGAGCGCCGATGGACGTGGGCCACGAGGTGCGGTTCCTCATCCGGCGGGCACAGGCGGCCATCCAGAATGAGGGGTATGCACCCGATGATATCGGCCTGTTCGTCACCTCGTCCGGGGACTATCTTGATCGCATAGAATCTGTCGCCGCTGAACGGTCCCTACCTGTCCATCTGACACAACGTCTCGGTCTCGAGGCGACCAAGCCCGGGGCTGCAGTCGATGACCTACTTGAACTCGTGACTTCCCCGACGGATATGACAGCCCTGACGGCAGCCTTGTCGAACCCGGTCGTCGAGTTGGAAGGATACGAAACCGAACTGGACAGCGAGCAGCTCGCCGCGGCAATCGACGCAGGCGCCGATATCGATGACCAAGCACTGGAACCGGAGTGTCGCGGGTTGGTCGAAGCCATCCTCTCCGATGCGAGGGCGGCCAATGGAGCGACCGAGGCGAGTCCACTCACCGAGTTCCTCGCATCGATGGGCCTATCGAACGACCGGCTCCGAGCGGTCGGCAGCCGGACCACCACCGCCGCCTGGGGACGTATCGAGCGGACTATCACGGATGTCTCGAACTGCCCCATCGTCGATACAACAGAGCCGTTCCACGAACGGCTCTATCGTGCATTAGGGTGTGTGGATGTGGATGTCGAGACCGGTCCGGAGAGCGGCAGCATCGACGTCAGGTCGCTCAACGATATCGGCGAGCGGACGTACGATATGGTGTTCATCGCCGGCCTCACGGAATCGGGGTACCCAACCAGAGGCCGACGGCTGGCTTTCACACGAGAACTCAACGAAGCACACCCCGATTTCGACAGGGCAGACCCCACAGCCCAGACCGACCACGGTATCGCGACGCTCCTCGCTGCGGCGGAGACGGCCGTATTGACGCGACCACGAATGCACGGGGACGGGAACGAGACCATCCCAGCCGGCTTCGTGACCGAGCTACTGAGCCGGACGGCCATCGAGGAACGCGAGCTCGATGAATTCGATAGGTTCCAGGGAGAGAGTTCGGATGTCGAGCCGATTGGTTCCGTGGCGGACACATGGCGCGCGCTTGGTGTCCTGGGCGGACTGGAGCGTGAGATCCTCCGGCGTGGACTTGACGAGATGGGTCCAGTCCTCGATGTAGTTGGCCCTGAGAACGGCCACGAACGGCTCCAGACAGTTCGAGCCGGTATCAAGACGGCGACGGCGCGTGCGACGGCCAGGGTCGATGCGAGGAACGGTCATCTGGGGCCTGCTGCAGGACCAGCACATGCTGGAGAGCCGGGTGAGACCATCTCGCCAAGCGAGCTGAACACCTACGCAGAGTGCGGGTTCAAGCATCTCATGGAGTATCGTCTCGAAATCACCGACGACGATGCGGACATGACCGGTGCGAACCAGGGCACCATCATCCACACAATCCTCGAGGAGTTCTACACCGGCATCCAGGACAGCAAGGGAACACCTGTCGATTTGGCGGGTCACGACTTGGGTGATCTGGAATCGCGCCTGCTCGATATCGCATTGGCGACACTCGATACGGCCGAGGAGTTGGACCTAGCTTGGAAGCAAGAGCTGCTGGCCGGCCTCGGGACGGCTGAAGCGAACCCCCACTACAATCCCTGGGATCTCGAGACCCCGATTGCGGGCGCGCTCAAAGGCTTCCTTGATGAGGAGCTTTCGCTCAGGGGTGCACTCGATGACGGTATCGAGACGATGACCACAGTGCCGACACATTTCGAATCCCACCAGCGGACGACCATCGGGGGTGTCGAGACCAGTGGTGTCATCGACCGCATCGACACCGGGAGTGACGGGTTCGTCATCCGGGACTATAAGACGGGGTCGGTCCCGAGTGCTGAGGATATCCTGGGCGGACTCGCGTTCCAACTCCCAATCTATCTCCTGCTGGCCCGTGGAATCGTTCCGGACACAGAACCCATCGGTGGCACCTACTACGCCGTCGGTGGGCCAGGTGACGTGTCGAGCTGGCGAACAGTACTGGCCGCGGACGACGATGCGGTGTACTACCAGCATGGCGGTGGCCCGGTTCGTCGTCTGAGCGCCCCTGTTATCGAGACACGAGAGGTTTTCCACGAGTATCTGGAGGCGACGATTCCCGAGCAACTGCGCAGCATCACAGCGAGCCTGGAAGCCGGCCATTTCAACCCGGCAATCAACGACCCTGGCGATGCTGGGTGTTCGTACTGCGAGTACCGGGACATCTGTGACGTGCGAGAGAGCCAGCGCCACGACCTCATCGAATCGCTTGAGAACACCGATACTGCCTACGTTCCGCCCGCAGCACGTGGGGAGATAGCAATCCCAACTCCTGGCGATGGTGATACCGGAGGGGACCGATGAACAGAACCGACCTGACCGGTGAGCAAGATCATGCAGTTGCGACATTGGATGCGAACTACCCGCTGATTGCAGGTGCAGGGACTGGGAAGACGACCACACTCTCGTTTCGGTACGTGGCATTGCTCGAGGCTAACCCGACACTGCATCCACGGGAGATACTGGTCACAACGTTCTCGAAGCGGGCGGCACGCGACCTCGTTGGGACCGTCCGCGAGCGCATCCTCGAGAAGATAGCCGGCGCCGACCCGGATGGGGAACTCGATATAGAGCGATGGCGTGGAGTCCTCGATGACCTCGACGACGCCTACATCCACACATTGCATGCCTTCTGCCAGCGACTCCTCCAGGAGCATGCACTGGATATCCCGACCATCCGACCCGGGTTCGATCAACTCGATGATACGGAGGGGAGCCGTCTCCAGGACGAAGTGATAGACGACCTCCTGACGGAGCAAGGTGATGCTATCGAGACCATCCTGGGAGACAACTTCACGAGCGAGGAGGGAATCCGGAACATCCTGCAGGGCCTGTTCGGGAAGCGTCCCGAGAGTAGAGAGTGGGCTGACTACTGGGCCCACCCCGAGCGGACGGCAGATGAGTACGTCGAGTACGTCCAGGAATCGTTCCATCCGCTTCCAGATAGCACCGCAAGGGACATCCTGGGTGCCAAGGAGTTGAAAACGGCCGTCGATGAGCTGCGGGACTTCATCGAGGACCCCCCGATGAGCGATACCGGCCAGGTATTCGATCGGTTGGCAGCAATCGTCGAACGAATCGACACGGCCGGTGGTTTGGATGGCCCATCGACCCCGGCCCAGCGGCGTGCGCTCATCGCCGATATCAGTGAGATTGCGACCAAGTCAAGTGGCGACCTCTATGGCAGCTACGAACCGAAGAAGACGGGCTGGTCGGGCAGTTCCGACGAGCGTGCCGCAATCGGGGACCTGGCCATTAGATTGGTCCAGATGGTGGATGTCGAGCAGTGGGCCGAACAACTCGGCGATATCGATTTGGCGGTCGACCGGCGCAGCGCCAGATACGTGTTCGCTATCGCTCGGCTGTTCGCCCACGCCGATGATATGTACCAGACCCGGAAGCAATCCCGGAACGTTGTCGATTACACCGACCTCATCCAGTACACCCGGGAACTACTCCAGTCCGATGGTGACCCGACAGACATCCGCCAGTCACTCCAGGAGCAGTTCGAATATGTGATGATCGATGAGGTGCAGGATACCGATACCGGACAGTGGGAGATAGTTGGTGAGTTGACCCGGTTAGCCGGTGATACGCCTCGATACAGCCGCCAGAACGTGTTCATGGTGGGTGATGAGAAGCAGTCCATCTATCGGTTCCGGGGCGCTGATGTGGCCGTGTTCGAACGGACACGCGCCGATGTGGTGGCTGCGAACGAGACCTCACTTGCAGCACTCGGGGGGTCGGCAAATCAGGAGGTGAATATCCGGACTGGCGACCGGCCGGGCTTCGAACTTGCTCGGAACTTCAGGACCCTGCCCACCACGCTGGAGTTCATCAATGGTCTGTTCGCCGGTATCTTCACCGACGATACCGACGACCGGCCCGCCTTCGAGGCGCCGCCGCAGGCACTGGAGCCCGGGCGTGACAACGACGCGGATATCGACCCAATCGTCGAGTACCTCTTCGTTCCCGATGAGGAGCTCCTATCGGAGGTGCTCCCGGCGGACCACACCCTCCGTACGGCACCGACCTACGACAGACGGGATACCGAGGCACGGACCGTCGCTGCACGCATCACAGAACTCGTCGATGGGGAGACCGAAGTCTACACCGAAGAGGGGGATGGAACCCAGACGGAGCCACTCGAGTTCGAGGACATCGCCATCATCCTCCGGAAGCGGACGCACCTGACGAGTTTCAAACGTGCCCTCCGCGAAGCCGATATTCCCCACTCTGTGATTAAGGGAGATGGATTCTACGAGACACCCGAGATTCGGGCACTGATGAACGTCCTCCGGACGGTCGCAGACCCGGCCGACGAGATTGCGCTCTACGGAATCCTCCGATCGCCCCTGTTCGGCATCAGCGACCGGACATTGGCTCCGTATGCGGAGTCGGAGGCGCTGTGGCCGGCCCTGCGAGCTAGCTCGGATGCCGATATCCAGCGAGCAGTGGCGGCAATCGAGCATCTCCGGGGGATGGCTGGCCTGACCGATACCGCAACAACGAGCGACACTTGGAGTCGGCTTATCGACTGGATAATCGCGGAGACCGGGTTCATCGCGAGTGTCGCCGCCGATGAGCGGCCCCGACAGGCGGCCGCGAACATCGACCAGTTCCGTGAGCTCCTGACCGGCTTCACGGAGCTGCCCGATATACAGTCGGTCGTGGACCGCATCGAAGCAGAACAGGAGTACGCCAACTACAGTCCGGAGGCGACCGTCCCGGAGGGAAGTCCAGGGGTCCAGCTGATGACCATCCATGCGGCCAAGGGTGATGAGTTCCCGATGGTCATCGTCCCGGGAATCTGCGACGACTACAACACGAAGAGCCCCATCAACAACAGCATCGAGTTCGAGACCATCGACGATAGACCGGCACTGGGGCTCCGTATCCCGGATGCCGAAGATCCGTTCTCGACCGTCGATACGCTCGCCCGGAGGGGAATCGGCCGAGCACGGCTATCGAGGTTGCGTGCGGAGGAGAAACGAATGTTGTACGTCGCCTGTACCCGCTCGCGGGACCATCTAATACTGGCTGGGACCCACGATGCATCACTCGGTGATGAGGGTCA
>NZ_JAMZFY010000006.1 GCF_025457605.1 Haloarcula laminariae
CGGGAGAAGCGGCGATACGGCGATAACGCGACGTTTTGATGAGCAGTGACGGACAGGCGACACTCGGCGAGTTCGACGGCGACGACGGCGACGACCTCGACGCGCTCCGGGCGGATGTCGACCGACTGACGGACCTGGTGAACACGCTGGCCGAGAATCAGCAGGACCTCGCCGACGCCGTCGAGGGGACGCTCGCCGACGCCCCGACCGACGCCGGCGGGCCGGTCGACGCGGTCGAGGACCCGCGCGGCTTCCAGTGACGCCCTCGGTAGTTCTCCCCTCGGGGCGACTGTCGACTGTCGTGGCGCTGGCGATACTCGGCTGTGTGTACGCGCTCCGATTCGGGACGGCCGCCGGCGGGGTGGTGCTTACGACGACGACGGACCTCTTACTCCCGCTAATCCTGTCGGTGTGGGTTGGTGTCCTGTCCCGGTGGGTTCGGTGATAGGAGATTAAGCCACCCGTCACACACACCCGGATTTAAGAATTTATCTGGCTACGTGGTACTACGCCTAATCGCCGGACGGCGACACTGTCCCCGCGTATCGGACAGAAAACGCCGGTTCTCCGGGGGTGGTATCGGCAAGTCTCGCCCCGAAGCGGTCCCGAGTTGTTAAGAAATCGACCTCGGCGCCGGCGGTGGCCGGGCGAGCGTTAACCAACACTCGGCCCTAACTACGCCCGGCTGTTGGTTAAGACGCGAGCGACGAGAGCGGCCGCTCGCCGGCGGGAGATAACAGCGGAAAAGCGGGGTGTGTCCTATTCGTCGACGCCGACGTTCGGGTTCGGTTCGGTGAACCCGTCCCGGAAGCAGGGCCAACAGGCAAGTTCTCCCGTGGCCCAACAGTCGCAATCTTCGGGGCGGCCGTCGAAGTGGGTTAGTTCGGTGTCGGTTCCTTCTTGGGTGGGGCTGTCGTATGCAGACATGGGTTCTCTCTGAGACACCCACGCTCGGACGGTGCAACGTCCGGGCGACTTTCGGAAAATCACCTGAAAGCGTGGTGTGTCTCTACCATATTGTATAAGCTACATGGTGATAAGGCTTATCCATTGTGTGTAACCATGTTGTCTAACCAAAATGGCTAACTGTCCCGGTGCCATATCGCCGAGTATGCCAAAGGAACACGGCAATAGTGGGGAGTTCGTCGAGACGGTGACGCTCGCCGACGTCCTCGACACGTTCGACGCCGTCGAAGGGCCGGTTATCCTGTCGGCCGACGTCGCCGACCGGCTCGACTGCTCACGACAGACGGCCCGGCGGAAGTTACAGCAGTTGTACGACCGTGGGGACGTCGACCGCCGGAAGGTGTCCCGGCGGGTAGTGTACTGGCGGACCGAGGACGCCGACCGGTCCCGGCCAACTCCCGACCAATCCCCGACCAATTCCGACGCCGTCGACGGCGAGGTACGCGGGAGTGTCGACAGCTCCCTCGCCGACGACCACACCGACGGCGACGGGGACGTTACACTCCCGAGCGAAATTTCCGACGAGATACGGGATGCCGTCGAGGACGCGGCCGAGCGGTGGGAGGACGACGCCCGGCTCCCTAACCGGAAACAGGCGGCCGCGACGGTGCTACAATACGCGGTCGACACCGGCGACCCTGTCGGTAAGAGTCACCCTGTCGTCGACGCTGTCCGTGAGACGTTCCCTGTCGACGGACAGAAGCGGGAGACGTATTGGCGGCAAAACCTCCGGGACGGGATACTCAAAGCCCACGGCGAGTATTCCAAAGCGAACCACGGGTACAATGTCGAAGGTGTGGGGTCCGACCAATGACCGGCCCCGAGGACGGACAGGACGGCGACGGTGTCCCGGACAGTGACCCGCGACATATCGACCCCGCCGGCGACCTCGCCGACCTCGTCGAAAGCGGGGAGTTCGACATTGAATTAGCGGACGACCAGGACCCCGCCGAGCTTCGGGAGTTCGTCGAGCGGGCCGAAGCGGGCGAGTTCGACCTCCGGGCCGACCCCGGCTTAGAAGCGGCTGTCCGTATGGCTCGCGCAATGCTCTCTGACGCCGCCGAGAGCGACGACGACACCGGACAGTGACCCATGCACCGGGAAGGCCACTACGGGGCGTCACTGCTCGCGTATGCCCCGCTGTTATTCGGTGCAATGGCGCTCGGCTTTCCGACCGCCGGGGTTGGGGGCGCTGTCCTGGCGCTCGCGCTGGCGATGGTCCCGGATTGGGACCAACAAATGCCGGGTGTCGCCCACCGAGGGGTGACGCATACGGTTCACTTTGCCGGGGCCGTGGCCGTGGTGACGGCCCTGCTCGGCGCTGGCATGGGGGCGACGGCTTCGGACGGGAACGCGCTCGTCGTCATTGGTGGGGCCGTGTTCGGTGGGGCGGCCGGGGCGCTGGCGATTCTCGGCCATATCGGGGCCGACGCCCTGACGCCGATGGGTGTCGACCCGCTCGGCGAGGACGGCCCGCATATCTCCTACGGCGTGTGTCGGGCCGACAACCAGCTCGGAAACTACGCCCTGCTCGCGCTCGGTATCGCCGGCGGGTTGGTGGCCTTCTACGCCGGGCGCGGGGTGAACACGGCGCTGGGGGTGTGACGGCGCGGCCGCTCGGCGGTGTGAAAATGTGGGAAGGAACGCCACCTTGGTCAAATAAATATACTCACTCGGTATACAAATAACTACGGCTCATAGCTGTAGCTCACGGGTATAACAGCAATGGGGTATCTCGGGCGTCGCCGCGACGCCGAGAGGGACCGCCACCTTGGTCACTTAGTCCTACTAACTGAGAGGTAATAAATTGTGTGCCACCCGGCACAAGCAGACACACACAAAGATAGCCGGCCGCCGATTGGTGGCCATGAGCCCCTATTTTTATACTGTCTTGGTGTTATGGTATTAGATAGACCGCGCGACGCCGGGAGGACCGTCACCTTGGTCGGTTGGTTCTCTTCTGGCACCTGCTGGATAGGCGGGTGTGTTCGCCGGTCGGGAAGTTACGATGTACGCCCGACCCACCAACGACGAGAACGCACGTATCGACACTGAGCCAGGGCTGACGCCGGCCCATCAAGCCCCCTTAGCGACGGCCGCGACAGTCGACCTCGACGGCGGGACCGTTACGGACCTCTGGCGGGACCTCCTCGACGCCGACGCCGTCCGTGAGGCGTTCGTTCGGGCTGTCCGGGCGTTCGCACGGGACCGGACGACGGCCGACCTCCTCGACGCGCTCGACGACCGCGACGTTCCGGTTCATCTACACAGTAAGATTGACGCCGTCGCTCGCGGGGACCGTCGCGAAGCGTGGCACCTGGCGGCCGACGTGGTCCCGGCGCTGGGCCAGAGTTGGACGACGACTGAGGACCTCCTCGCGACGGCGAGCCTATTCGACGCGCTCCCGTCGACGCCGACGCTGGCGGTTCGGCTCGGCGAGGGGTTCCGGGACCGCCGGCGGGACCAACGGGCCGATGTGTGCCGGCTCCTCGACGCGCTGGCCCGTGGGTTCGATGTGTCGCTTGTGGTGTCGAACGTAACCCGTCTCTGGTTGGCACAGGAACACCGAGAGCACCTTCCCGGCGTTAGTGAGTGGTGCAGTACGGACCGTGACTGTGGCCCCCTGTCGGGCGTCGTCGACGACGCGCTCGCGACGCTCGACGCCGACGGTCGGCCGGTGTCACTCCTCCGGCGTATCGCCGAGGAGCCGGGAGAGACGACGACGTATCACGCGCTTTATGCGGCCGTGTCTGTCGGTGAGTCGCGCGTTCGGCAGTGTATCGCCGACCTCGTCGACCTTGGGCTCGTCGCGACGTTCGGACCCGATGAGGGTCGGAAGGTGGAGCTCCTCGACGCCGGCCGCGAGTTCCTTCAGGAAATCCCCCAACAGCGGACCCTTCCTGAGAGCGTTAGCGACACCCCACAACATTCCCAACAGGGCCGTGTAACCACGCGCTCGGGACAGGGGGGGACGGACCGGCGGCCGTACCAAACAGCGTACCTCAGTCGGCCGCACCACACCGCGACGGTGGCTTGTGGCACTACTGGCGGTGTGAATGTGGTCGAACACCCCGAGGAACCGGCCGATACGGACCGAACCCGCTGGGTGAGTTACGACGAGAGCCGGGACGAAGCGGTGATTAGTGTCCGGGCGACTGGGGCCATGCAGTACGCGGTGAGTGTTGCACTTGCGTTATCGTCGCCGAGGCTCCTCGACGCTGTCCCGTCGGCCCGGCTCGCCGAGATAGACGACCCGCCGGCGATACTCCGGGACGCCCGCTGTATCGGGGCGCTGTCCGATGCAACACTCGCCGAGGGAACCGTTCGGGATGCGTTCGTCGAGTGGGGCGAGGAGCTGGCCGACATGACGACGGCTCTTCACCGAGGAGAGTACGACGACCGCGACGCGTTCCGGGGCGAGATTATCCGGTCGGCTCACGGGCTCGCCGGCTCGGTGGTTCACCTCCTCGACGCTGTCGGTGTCGACGTAACTCGGGAGGTACGGGTTCCGGGTGGGCTGTCGTTCGATAAACTCGACTCCCTCGCGGAGAGTATCGGTGTTTCGACGGCGATACAATCCAGCTACGGGGCGTTCGCGGCGTATCGCCAGTTGCTTGAAACCCGTGACGACAAACGCCGGTCGGCTCTGTCGCCCACGGTCGACGCGACGGACCCGTTCGGCGAGCTCCTCGGTTCGGTTGTGGTCCGTGGCCCGGATGTCGACAGGCTTCGGCCGGCGCTGGCCGAGCACCTGGAGGACCTCGCCGACCCCGTCGACGACGCCCCGGAGTTCGCGGTTCGTATCCCGCTTCGGACCGTCGGCCGTGAGGCGTTCGCGACGGCCGCGACGAGGACCCTCAAGCGGAAAGGGCTCTCGCCGACCCGTCCGGCGGTGTCTGTGTGTCACGCCCTGGCCGGCTCGCCCTACGACGTGGCCCGGTCCCTACACCAACTCTCGCCCGAGGAGGACGGCCGCGACGTTCGGCTCGACGAGGTACGGTATGCCCTGGCGACGCTGTCGGCCGACCGGATAGTTCCGGACCTTCCCCCGACGGCCGGAGCGCTTATCTCGACGCTGTTAGCGGCCGAGAAACCGCTCTCACAGTCGACGCTGTCCGACCGGGCCGACGTATCCCCTCAGTCTATCCGACGACACCGCGACCGGCTCACGGCGCTGGGGGTCCTCACGTTTGACGCCGGCGAGTATCGGCTCGCGCTGTCGTTCCAAACGCCCGAGGAGCGACGCGACGCCGTGGCCCCGGACATGGTCGGCGAGCGGTTCCGGGACGCTGTCGACGCGCTCCTCTTGGAGCACCTACCACCGGACAGGTACGCCGACCCCGAGGACGCCGTCGCCGGAGCCCTGTTTCATCCGCCCGACCCTTGGGGTATCGTCGACGCCGAGCCGACGCTCCGGCCGTGGGTCGACCTTGCGGCCGCTCTCACGGCGACGGCCCGGCCGAGCCGGACGCTGTCGGTGTCGGTTGGTCCGACTGTTGAGCAGGAGCCACTTTCGACAGAGGCGAGTGAGGTATCGGCCGGTTCCGACGCCGTCGAACCAGTCGCGCCGACAGAGAATTAACCCACTATAACACCATTTACACCCATGCCCGCCACCGATTCGCAGGTTATATCCGGTGATAGTGAGCCGGAGTCGCCCGACTATACGGCCGTCGAGATACCGACGACGGAACCGCCAGAGGAGTTCACGTATCAGGAACGCCGGGCTGACCTACTCCGGCAGATTCGGGACCTCGGACACCCGTCGATGATAAATCAAGTCGAAGCGGCCGAGCGATACGGGGTAAGCCAAGCGCAAATCTCGAAGGACCTCGGACGGCTCGCCGAGTCGGTTCGGGAGCACGTCGTCGACCGTGACCGGCGGGCCTTCACGGTCGATAGTGTGGTCCGGCGGTCGATACAGGGGCTCTTAGAGGAGGGGGAGTATCGGAAGGCGGCACAGACGGCGATGGAATGGGACGAGTGGATAACCGAGTTTCACGACCTCCGGCAGATGGAGCAAGAAATCGAGGAGCTCAAACAACGACAATGACCCGAAAGACCCGACGCGAGATAGCGCGCGACTTGGATGACTTGGACGACGACAACACCGGCGACGACACGCTCCGGGTAGAAATCCGGCGCGACGCCGTCGACGAGCACGGCGAGGTGGTCGAACGGAATGGCTGGGTGGTCGAGATATGACCGGGCCGACGAAACGGGACCTCCGGCGGGACCTCGACGACCTACAGGGACAATTCGGTGGCGACACCGCGACGGTGGCCGTCGCGTTCGGCGACGTTTCGGACCGATTCACGGTGACGGTCGAGGCACCTGAGGAGGACCCAATCGACAGTTATTCTCAGGTAGCAATCCCGAGACACCTTCCGTCGACGCATCGGGGCGGATTGACGACCCTCGACGGCGACGAGCTCGCGAATCTGTGGGAAACCATGCCCGAGGATGTTCGGGACATGGAACGAGAATATCGGCGCGAGCACGGCGAGCCACTCCCGCCGGTGCTTACTGAGGAGTGAATCGCCGGCGCTGTCGACGCCGACCTATCACTTTCTGAGCATAGTCGGGATATGCTCGGGGACCCGACACCGTCGAGGACAGGGGCGACGACGAAAACGGACCACGGAAAGGGGACGTGGCGGGTTGGCACCGGTGCGACGACGACGCCACGGCCGGCGGTGAAACCACCGGCGTTAGGCATTTGTTACAGGAGATTGATAAACCTGTATGGCACGGACCACGCGGAAGGAGTTGCGTAACGTCTTCAAATCGCTCGACGACGAGGACCGCGAGCGGGTTCTCGACTTTGCCGAGCGGCTGGCGGGCGACGACACCCCCAATTCCCCGGAGTCACTCGTCGACGACGACCCACTCCCGAGCTATCAGGCGGCCGCCGGGGAGGATATGTTCAAGCGCAAGAAGAAAGAGAAAGAGCGGGAGAAGCGGCGATACGGCGATAACGCGACGTTTTGATGAGCAGTGACGGACAGGCGACACTCGGCGAGTTCGACGGCGACGACGGCGACGACCTCGACGCGCTCCGGGCGGATGTCGACC
>NZ_JAMZFY010000007.1 GCF_025457605.1 Haloarcula laminariae
AAACCGAGGTTGGGAAGGGTCGATTCGCCCACCATCTACCACCTTGGGGGCGAATATGAAACCGTGTGTACGTGCGATCCAGGCGTCCACTGGACTCGTTCAGTTTAACGAGTCACAACGACGTTGGCTACTATGCCAGCTGGTGGATTGCTCGGCTCGAGAGCTGAAGAAGGACGTGCCAAGCTGCGATAAGCCTGAGGGAGCCGCACGGAGGCTTAGAACTCAGGATTTCCGAATGAGAATCTCTTCAACAATTGCTTCGCGCAATGAGGAACCCCGAGAACTGAAACATCTCAGTATCGGGAGGACAAGAAAACGCAACGTGATGTCGTCAGTAACCGCGAGTGAACGCGATACAGCCCAAACCGAAGGTCTTACGACCAATGTGGTGTTTGGACTGACTCTCATCAACCGACCGTCTCACAGAAGTCCCTTGGAACAGGGCGTGACACAGGGTGACAACCCCGTACGTGAGGCTAGTACGTTGTGCGTCAGTTCCGGAGTAGCGGGGGTTGGAAATCCCTCGCGAACATGGCAGGCATCGACTGCTAAGGCTAAACACTCCTCGAGACCGATAGTGCACAAGTAGTGTGAACGAACGCTGCAAAGTACCCTCAGACGGGAGGTGAAATAGAGCATGAACTCAGTTGGCGATGGAGCGACGGGGCATACAAGGTCCGATGACGAATGACCGACGCGCGAGCGTCCAGTAAGACTCACCGGAAGCCGATGTTCCGTCGTACGTTTTGAAAAACGAGCCAGGGAGTGTGTCCGTATGGCAAGTCTAACCCGAGCATCGGGGGAGGCACAGGGAAACCGACATGGCCGCAGGGCTTTGCCCGAGGGCCGCCGTCTTCAAGGGCGGGGAGCCACACTGACACGACCCGAATCCGGACGATCTAAGCATGGACAAGGCGAAGCGTGCCGAAAGGCACGTGGAGGCCTGTTAGAGTTGGTGTCCTACAATACCCTCTCGTGATCTATGTTTAGGGGTGAAAGGCCCATCGAGTCCGGCAACAGCTGGTTCCAATCGAAACATGTCGAAGCATGACCTCCGCCGAGGTAGTTCGTGGGGTAGAGCGACCGATTAGTGTGACCGCCTCCGAGAGGAGTCGGCACACTTGTCAAACTCCAAACCTACGAACGCTGTTTGACGCGGGGATTCCGGTGTGCGGGGTAAGCCTGTGCACCAGGAGGGGAACAACCCAGAGATAGGTTAAGGTCCCCAAGTGTGGATTAAGTGTAATCCTCTGAAGGTGGTCTCGAGCCCTAGACAGCCGGGAGGTGAGCTTAGAAGCAGCTACCCTCTAAGAAAAGCGTAACAGCTTACCGGCCGAGGTTTGAGGCGCCCAAAATGATCGGGACTCAAATCCACCACCGAGACCTATCCGTGTCCTTTACCGGACAATCGAGTAGATTGGCGCTCTAATTGGATGGAAGCAGGGGCGAGAGCTCCTGTGGACCGATTAGTGACGAAAATCCTGGCCATAGTAGCAGCGATAGTCGGGTGAGAACCCCGACGGCCTAATGGATAAGGGTTCCTCGGCACTGCTGATCAGCCGAGGGTTAGCCGGTCCTAAGTCTCACCGCAACTCGACTGAGACGAAATGGGAAACGGGTTAATATTCCCGTGCCATCATACAGTGAAAATTGACGCCCTGGGGTCGACCATGCCGGGCTTTCGCCCGGTCGAATCGTCCAACTCCGTGGAAGCCGTAATGGCACGAAGCGGACGAACGGCGAGACAGAGAAATATGGTTCAACCTGGGGCCCGTGAAAAGATGAGTATGATGTCCGTACCGAGAACCGACACAGGTGTCCATGGCGGCGAAAGCCAAGGCCTGTCGGGAGCAACCGACGTTAGGGAATTCGGCAAGTTAGTCCCGTACCTTCGGAATAAGGGATGCCTGCTCCGGAACGGAGCAGGTCGCAGTGACTCGGATGCTCGGACTGTCTAGTAACAACACAGGTGACTGCAAATCCGCAAGGACTCGTACAGTCACTGAATCCTGCCCAGTGCAGGTATCTGAACACCTCGTACAAGAGGACGAAGGACCTGTCAACGGCGGGGGTAACTATGACCCTCTTAAGGTAGCGTAGTACCTTGCCGCATCAGTAGCGGCTTGCATGAATGGATTAACCAGAGCATCACTGTCCCAACGTTGGGCCCGGTGAACTGTACATTCCAGTGCGGAGTCTGGAGACACCCAGGGGGAAGCGAAGACCCTATGGAGCTTTACTGCAGGCTGTCGCTGAGACGTGGTCGCCGATGTGCAGCATAGGTAGGAGACATTACACAGGTACCCGCGCTAGCGGGCCACCGAGTCATCAGTGAAATACTACCCGTCGGTGACTGCGACTCTCACTCCGGGAGGAGGACACCGGTAGCCGGGCAGTTTGACTGGGGCGGTACGCGCTCGAAAAGATATCGAGCGCGCCCTAAGATCATCTCAGCCGGGACAGAGACCCGGCGAAGAGTGCAAGAGCAAAAGATGATTTGACAGTGTTCTTCCTAACGAGGAACGCTGACGCGAAAGCGTGGTCTAGCGAACCAATTAGCCTGCTTGATGCGGGCAATTGATGACAGAAAAGCTACCCTAGGGATAACAGAGTCGTCACTCGCAAGAGCACATATCGACCGAGTGGCTTGCTACCTCGATGTCGGTTCCCTCCATCCTGCCCGTGCAGAAGCGGGCAAGGGTGAGGTTGTTCGCCTATTAAAGGAGGTCGTGAGCTGGGTTTAGACCGTCGTGAGACAGGTCGGCTGCTATCTACTGGGTGTGTTATGGTGTCTGACAAGAACGATCGTATAGTACGAGAGGAACTACGATCGGCTGCCACTGGTGTACCGGTTGTTCGAGAGAGCACGTGCCGGGTAGCCACGCAGCACGGGGTAAGAGCTGAACGCATCTAAGCTCGAAACCCACTTGGAAAAGAGACACCGTCGAGAGTCCTCCTAGAAGAGGAGGTCGATAGACTCGGGGTGTACGCGTCGAGGTAACGAGACGTTCAGCCCACGAGCACTAACAACTCAAAGCCATCATTCATACGCACTGTGACTCTTCACCGACGATTTACTCGTCGCTGAACGAGTCCAGGCGCAAACTGGATCGCACGTACTATTACATCTGCCACACTGAGAGCGGTATACCATCGTGGTTCGACTCCACGACTCAGCGTTAGGCGGCCATAGCGGTGAGGTTGCCTCCCGTACCCATCCCGAACACGGAAGATAAGCTCACCAGCGTTCCGGCGAGTACTGGAGTGGGCGACCCTCTGGGAAATCCGGTTCGCCGCCACCATTCATACTCATTTCAGCCTACCGAGGAGAGTCATCTCTCTTCGGTGGGCTTTCCGTATTTAT
>NZ_JAMZFY010000008.1 GCF_025457605.1 Haloarcula laminariae
GGGCGCGACCGAGTGGAGCGCCCGCAGGGTCCGACCGGAGGGAGGACCCCTCTTCAGCGGGGGCGGTTGCTGTGAGTGTCGATCAGCCAACCGACCACCCGGCAGAGCGCAACGGTCGCTCGTTCTCTCGGCCTTCCGAGAGCGACCGTGCAGACTCCACAAACCACCGTCTGAGGCCGTCTAACCGGCAGGCTCTATCTGCCCCCCTCACGGAAGAGGACGGAGTCGCGTTACGCGAAGAGGTCCGCGACTGGGGCAACACCGACGGCCACCGGCCCGTCACCTGGGGAGCCGCTGTTCGCCGCTGGCGCACCTACATCGAGGAGGCCGACACGGACATCGTGCTACGGAACGACGCCACCGGCGAGTACTCGGCAGGCTCGGACCCGCACAGGTTCGCCGAGGAGTACAGCAACAAGCAGTATGCGAAGCTCAAGGACTTAGAACGTGGTTTGCGCCGGGACTACGGGAAACGGCTTCACACGGCCATGCTGTCGCTTACAGCGTCATCGACCGACGACGACGGCGACCCGCTCCCGCCCGTCGACCACCTGCACGAGCTCGACTCCAGCTGGGAGGCCGTCCGTCGAGAGCTGTCCAGACAGCTCACCGACCGCCGCTGGGAGTACCTCGCCATCCTCGAACCGCACGAGTCGGGCTACCTGCACATCCACATCGCGGTCTTCGTCGAGGGCGTCGTCACCCGCGACGAGTTCGCTCCCGTCATCGAGGCCCACCTTCGCAACTGCGACCAGGCCGGACGGGACGCGCACGACACCGCGGACGATTCGACCATCTCGATAAAGCGCGTCGGATTGGACAGGAGAGAGCTTCACGCGGCCGCTGAGGGCTTCGAGTACGGCGAATCCATCGGGAACCTCGGTACGTACCTCGCGGAGTACCTCGGGACGCACAGCGGCGACCCGCTCGATGCGCCGGACCACCAGCAGATGTCGAACGCCGTCCTGTGGTCCACCGGAAAACAGCGCTGGCGACCCTCACAGGGCGCCCAGTCGTACATGGCCAGTATCCGACCCGACGACGACGCCACGGCGTCGGAGTGGTCAGTTCATGGAGTCGTCCAGGGGACCGAGTTCATCCGCGTCGAAGAGCCGACCGGCGGCGTCGATAGGTTCGTCACGTCCACCCACCCACCCGGCTAAGGGTACGTTACCTGACACTGGAAAACCGCCATACGGCGAACGGTCAAAGGGTTTTATACCGTTCAAACTGACATAACAAACGAGGGAAGGCCGCAACCGGGGCCAGCGAAGGCAGAGCGAGCGAAGCGAGCGACCACCGAGCGCGCCGGCTGCGGCATCCCGCAGTGGTCCGTCGCGTCGATCTCCTCGACCACCGACCGAGTCCCGGCCACCCGGCCGCCATCCCACCCGACCACCCACCCGACCGCGGCCCCCTGCGGGTCCGGGCGGTGGGTGGTCGCAACCACCTGCTGTGCGGTCTCGGCACACCAACTTGAACAACTCTGTAAACAGCAACACAAACCTTCTCTGTACAGTTTTCAGTACGTAGGGTTTCGGAATAAAGCAGTCTCGCACAAACTGGCCAGTTTTCTCCAAAAACTGGCTCAGTTCCAGTTTGAACAACTCCGTATCGAGAACCTGACAGTTTACCGGGGTCCCCACGGTAAACCGTTCATGTCACGAACCAGAGTTTTCCCAGATTCCTCGAATCTCCGATTACGCGAATCTCCGATTACGCGAATCGTCGATTCTCGCCCACCCGGTTCTAACCTTTAAGTACCAACGTGGTCACTGTGCAATCAGTTGAAAGCGTGTCCGGATAAGGGCCGGACAACACCGCTGCGGCGGGCGTGCTTGCTTGCATTGAGGCTCTCGCCCGCTTCAACGGCCGCGTATGGCTCTTATCCGTCCGTCTGCAAAGGTGTTACGCCTGAAGCAAGACGGCAGGTACAGCAGGCTCAGCAACCGCCACAAGGGCGCGACCGAGTGGAGCGCCCGCAGGGTCCGACCGGAGGGAGGACCCCTCTTCAGCGGGGGCGGTTGCTGTGAGTGTCGATCAGCCAACCGACCACCCGGCAGAGCGCAACGGTCGCTCGTTCTC
>NZ_JAMZFY010000009.1 GCF_025457605.1 Haloarcula laminariae
GTATCTTGCTCTTGAGTCACAACTGTCTGGGTGGTACTTAAAGCTTCGAGTGGGGTAGGCTGCTAATCTGCTAATCTGCTAATCCGCTAATCTGGTAATCTGGTAACTTGGTAATCTGCTAATCTGGCAATCTGGTAATCCGGGAGAGAAGGGCTGTGCGTGGTGTTTTCCCGACCGACCGACCCCGCAGGGGGGTTGGTCGGTCGGTGGGTAGGTGACTGTCGCCGTCCGCCCGGTGGCCACGGTCGGGAAGGAGATCGACGCGACGGACCACTGCGGATGCCGCAGCCGGCTCCGCGAGTTGTCGCTCGCTCCGCTCGCTCTGCTCGGCGTACGCCGGTTGCGGCCGTCCTCGTTCGTCAGTCGGGCGGGTCGAGTCCGACCGGGCCGTCGTTGAGGCGCTGTCGGTAGAAGTCGGACGGCGTGACGCCCCGACGTAGCGGGCCGTCGCCGTCCACAGGGGAAACCTCGTAGTCGTCCATGAGAAGCTCCCAGTCGCGTTCTGTGTCCTCTGAGGAGCCTCGAACAGCTAGGTCGATGTCGGCGCTACTGCCGTACCGTCTCGCGCCGTCAGGCAGGTCGTGGAGCGCTCCCTTGGTCAGGTACTTCGTGAGGTAGCGAGCGGCGTTCCGGGCGTTCACTCGCCTGATATCGACAACGTGGCCGAGACCGACGCGCTGGGCAGTCTCAGAGAGCATTTCCTGCGGTAGGTAGCGGTCCACGAGGAGATGCAGGTGCGGGTTCCCGCCGTCGCCTTCCTCGCGAATCCACACGTAGGACATTCCGGGGTAGCGGTCCTTTATCTCCGTTCTGAGCGCATTAAAGCGCTCGGTCAGGTATCGGTGCTGGTCGTCCTGGGCGTCCGGCGCGGTCGACGGGTCGAGCGTCAGCGTGAGCAGTCGGCGGAGCTCCGGGCGCTCCTCGATGAGCCGGTCGAGCTCCTCGACGAGGTTGCAGCGCATTCGGTGGGCGCAGCAGTAGCAATCCCATGAGTTGCACCGGAACGGGGCGATTTCACCGTCCTCAGCCTCTAACTCCATGTTTCGGTATATCTCGCGGCAGTCGTAGCGCTCGTCCTCCTGGTCGTCGTCGGTCAGGTCTACGTGGTCTTCTAGCTCGCTCTGCCGGGTTTCGGCAGTGTCTGGCTCTCTTGAGTTGTTCTTACCGTCGTCAAGTGAAGGACCGCTCACCGCCACCGCCTCCGCAGTAGGAGGGGTCCTCGCTCCGCTCGGACCCTGCGCGCCCTCCGCTCGGTCGGGCGCTTGTGGCGGTTGCGCGGTCGAGCGCAACCGGGCCGGCGGACGGACGACGCCGGACCCCGCAGGGGGGCCGCGGCGCCGTTGCGACCGGCCGCCACCGGCGGCCCTGACGGGCCGGCGCTCGGTATATCGAGATTCTGATAGAATCTCAGCCCTAGTCTAGTATAGCTTAGTACAGTATAGGGGGACCTCTCAGGTTCCTTATAGAAACGACTCCTGACGCAGGTGGATTTATACGCTATCGGGGTTGTAGAACTAGCTGAGTTCCGGACTCCAATCGGACTCAGCCAGTCCCGTCGCAGCGGGTCTGGCACGTATCTTGCTCTTGAGTCACAACTGTCTGGGTGGTACTTAAAGCTTCGAGTGGGGTAGGCTGCTAATCTGCTAATCTGCTAATC